>CAYNOZ010000035.1:0-15814 GCA_964398955.1 uncultured Thermococci archaeon
GAGCCTTAGTTCTTACAATATTGCTTCTGACAATCGGTTTTCTAAGTGGAATATTTGGACAAATACCTATACTAGGCGCCTTAGTAGGTGGAGGATTAGGGATTATGACAATAACATTCTCGTTATACGAAGGAGTCTTAGGAGCAATTGGAGGAGCTATTGGAGGAATAATTTCAGAAAACAGAAAATGATTTGAGTTCTAATTTTTAGGCATCTGGTGGGATGTATTAATTGATTAGTTAGTTTTTACTTTTCCAGTTCTTTTACATATTTTCTAGCTTTTCTTACGTCATTGGGTATTATTATATCGTATAATCCGTTTAATTTTTTTAAATTGTCTTTTTGGTAATATAATTCGTCGTTCATTGACCATAAAGCTATTTTCAGATCCATACTCTTTATCCATTTTAGAATTCTTTTATAGACGTTTAATGTTAATTGAACTCCTTCTATAGGCAGATTTACGGAGTATAGGTTGATATCTTTGTTCAAATTAGGTATATAAGCAATATTAAGTATATTACCTATTAAAATTCCTAATCTTATATTTCCATTAATTTTTCTAACATTCCGAAGTATTTCCCTGTTAAATGATGATATAAGGGTTTTAGATTCTGCTTCATTTTCTTCTATAATACTTATTGTTTCTTCAACTGCATCAGGGTCTTTAATTTCTACGTTAATTAAAGAGTTTGGGAATTCTTTGTAAATTTCTTTTAAGGTAGGAATTCTTTCATTATTACTTAATTTTGCTTTTTTTAATTCGCTTAGGTTTAATTTTTTCTGTTTTCCTTTCATGTTGGTGGTTCTGTTGATTGATTTATCATGCATTACTATGACTTTTCCGTCTTTTGTTAACCATACGTCTAGTTCGAATCCGTTTGCTCCATTTTTTAGTGCTTTTTTGAATCCTTGTAGGGAGTTTTCTGCGTATTTTTCCATATAACCGCGATGCCCTAATATTACTATATTTTTATCCCAAAGCACTTTCACACCTTAAATTTTCCTAATTTAAAATTTTAAAAGGTTTCTGAGTTTTCTATTATCTTTTGAGAGTCAGTTTCACCTTTGAGCTTTAAAAAACCTGCTTTTGAATTATTATAAGGTAATCCTTTTCTTGAGAATACAGTTATAACTAATCCATCATGAGAAGTTTTAAAACCGTTACAGGATTCATGACCTCTAATAAGAATCTTAGCACCTGTGAGTTCAAGAAAATCTTTTGTAACATCCTTACCAAATATTTTCCCAGCCCCTCTCATAGAAGATTTTACACCCTCAATGTCTCTTGGATCACTCCATATTATGTCCTCTAAGTACCTTTCTTCAGGATGTTTTTCTCTTGCTAAAGCTAAGTCATTAATAGAATTAATTTCGGATGGTACCCCTCCATGTAGCATCACGTACTTGTTTTTCACAATTAATGAGTGATATAATGAATCATAGAACTGTATTAGTATTTTATAGCCTTCATTCCAATCAGCACCATACTTTTCTTTCAAGAACTTAGGCATATCAAAAGGTGATACAGACATATTAGGTGGAAACTCATGATTTCCTCTAATTAAGATAAATTTGTTAGGATAAAGAGTTTTCAACTTCATAACTGTATAAATAACTTCAATTGATTGCTCTCCCCTATCTCCGTAATCTCCTAAAAATATAAACTTAGAATTATCATCCTGTTTCAGAATATATTCCAGACTCTCTAAGTCACCGTGAAGATCTCCTACAATTATAAAGTTATCGTAAGTACCTAGGTCTGAAATCTCTACTAAACCTAATCTAACATTAGTTACCTCATCAACCTTGCCTTTTTCCCTTTCTTCTCTATGAATTTCTTTTACCCTTTCAATAAGATCTTTAAATTGGAAAAAAGCAGAATTTTGGGCTTCATTTACAATATTATTTATTTCGGTCTTGTATAGTTTATCAGATTTCATACATTATATTTATATTACTGGGCCCCTATAAAATTTTATATGAAAATAGCTTTGATTTCAATAGACGGAAATGGGGTTTATAACCTTAAGAACATGTCCTTCCTAAGTAAATTAGGAAATAATGGATATAATAAATTAATGAAAACCACTTTTCCATCTTTAACTGATAGTGTACATTCTTCCCTGATGACAGGTATGTACCCTAAGCACCATGGTATAGTTGAAAATGGATATTATGATCGTATAAATGGAGAAAAAGTAAATTTTTATGAGGAAGATGTGGTTTTAAATCCTCATAAACACATTAGATCTAAAACTTTAGTGGATTATCTAAGAGAAACGGATTTAAAAACTGCTTCGGTATCAGCTTATATGATGCCACCTTACTCCGGGACTGATATGAGAATTTTTCCGCCTTTCTACAAAGAAGATCTTTTCCATGAATACGGTAAAGATCTGGAGAAGGATAAGTGGGTAGTGGAATCATCTAAATATATTGCAAAAAGCTTTGATCCGGATGTCATGTTTATACATTTTTGTTCAATAGATGCAGTAGGGCATGAAACTGGGCCGGATAGTGAAGAATCTTTAGAGACAGTTAAGGAATTAGATAAGAAAATAGAGGAGCTTTATAAGTACTTGAAGCAATATAATTACAATTTCATATTCCTTTCAGATCATGGACAGAAACCGGTGGACACAATCCTTAATCCAGAATTATTATTAGAAAATCGGGATATAGAAGTTGAAAGAATCTCTCCTGGTGGAGGAACGCATATATTCCTAAGAAAAAACCAGGAAAGATATGAAATGAAGAAAATGCAGGCAATAGATATATTAAGAAGTACAAAAGGCGTGAGGAATGTTTATAAAAGAGAAGAATTACCTTACTTGGATTCCCCTAATAGTGGGGATATAATAGCAAGTTCTAAAACAGGTTACTGGTTCCATAACTTCTTTGATAGTATAAAATCTCCCTCTGATAATCCTGAAAGACATGTAGAAGGAATGCATGGATCAGATACTAATCGAGTAATGGAAGTTCCCCTAATTATAAATGGGGGAGAAATAAATTATTCATTTGTAGAAGATTTAGAAAGTAAAAGACCTAGAGATTATCCTTTAGATGAAAGTTTACCTTCGGTATTTGATATTTCTCCTACAATATTAGATTTATTAAATATTGATGTTCCATCTAATTTAGTTGGAACGCCTCTTCTCAAAACTTAGGAATTAAAATTTTTGATTGCTTTCTGGGTTAAAACTAAAATTTCATCCTTTAAGTTGTTTATATTACCGTTAATAAACTTAGGTATGTTATCCATGTAAACTACTTTTTTATCTTTTTTTAGAGCAATTTTTGTAGCTACATCAATTCCGGCTGCCTTGACTTCTATTAAGAATAGGTCCGAAGATTTTGAATTTTTCTCTATATCTTTCGTTAGAAGTTTTCTGTTCGATAAATTACTAGAATATCCTACCACTTTGCAATTTTTTTCTTTTTCCAGATATGGTATTATATTTGATTTGATTGCTTCTTCAGGAGCAGTCATTGCTAGAAATACTTTTTTATTGGAAATATCTCCTAAAGGTTTTGGTCTGAATACTGTATTGGCAAAAGATAATCCTGGTTTTATCTCTAATAGATATCTATTTATTTTCTTTATTTTTTCTTTATTTGTCATAGGTTCTTCACACATGGTTAAAATTACTAAATCTGATATAGAAATCCTATATCTTCCAAAGTAACCTTTAATAGATTCCATTGGTTGATTAGATCCTACGATTACAATCCTTCTATTTGTTGAAATGGGAGGCATAGTTGCTCCAGATCCCTCCATAATTACAAATTTTTCATCAACTTCATTAGCAATCTCAGCTCCTTTAGGAACATTTGAAACGAAAACTTGGCCGGCCATGCCTCCTCCACATCTTCTACAACCTATAGTAGTAACTCTAGAAGTTATTGCATCCTCCCAATGATCAGATGCTGCATGTTTTCCAGATTCAGCCATTTCTAATAGGTATTCAGGGGATAATTTAATTTTAGAACCATCAATTATTTCAGGATCTTTGGGGCCTCCTCTACCCATAGTGACTATAGTCGGGTAGTATCCATTATCCCTTATCAATCTTGCAATGTATCCTGAAACAGATGTTTTACCCACTCTCTTACCTGTGCCGATAATACTAATAGAGGGTTTCTCTAAAATTTCCATAAATTTTGGAGCCTTAAAACTGAAATCAGCTCCTTTATAATCTACATTTAATTTTAAAAGTTCAGAAGCTATTTTAAATCTTTTTCTGTAATTTACAACAGGTTCGTCTGATAAATCTAAAGCAACATCCGGATTTAAATCTTCACATGCTCTTTGAATGCTATCGTATGGAATACCTTTGGAAGAGTTCGTATAAACTGGTAAACCCAACATATCTGTAATATCTTCTTTTTCACCAATTTTCTCAGTTCCTCCTAAAAAAATAGCTCCCACTAGATCAAATTCTTTTCTCTTTAATTCATTTAAACCTTCTTTAATGACAGGAGGATAATGTTCCCCATCTATTAATGCTAGGGCTTTATTTTTTTTCTTTTTCAGATGAATCACCATCTCTTTGCCATAAACCTATCACCCTCTTAGATCCCCAGAGAGAATGAATCTCGCTTACAAAGTAAATATCAGGATAAATATCAATCAAATTAAAGCTATTCCCGGTGGGATTTCTAATTAATCTGCTTGAAAGACTTCCAGCGTTGGTAACTAACATTCCGTCTAATTTCTTAACATGAGGGTATGTGGAACTTCCTGTAAGTATTAAATCAACTCCAATACTACTAAGAGAATCTAATAGATCTCCAGCATCTTCTAGAAGACCTCTCTCTCTAACATGAGGTAAAGGAATGACATTATGATGAAGAAAAACTGCTTTAATACCTTCATAACTCTTAAAAGATTTTTTTATTTCATTTATAGCTAGTTCTCCTACTCTTCCAATACTAGTATCGTACTTAGCTGTTGGAACTCCTAAAATCTTTAAATAATCATTTTCGTATTCAGTATTATAAGAGCCAAGAACTTTTGGAAATAAGTCGTATCCTAAATAATTGATATCTTTGGGCCCTGGTATTATAATTAATGGAGGTTCTATTTTCTCAAGTAGTTTTTTAGCTATTCTGTAATTTTTCGTGGTTCCTCTATTTACGATATCTCCACAGTGAACTACTAAATCCGGATCTAGATTATTAATTGAGTTAACAGCGTTAGTAAATTTTTTATCTTCGAAATTATTAAATTGAGTTATATAAGTGTCGGATATTTGGGCAATCCTTAATAATTTATTTGGTTCGGGTTGGAATAGATGTTTTTTAGCTCTAGAAAACTTTTTAGAGGTTAATTCACCGTCTAATCTTTCTGTAGTTAGTTCAATTTTTTTCTTATCTAATTTAATCCAGTTCATTGAATTAAAGTCTCCGAAACGAGTTTTAGTACAACTAGCACAACCAGCATTAATTATAACCATATCTTCGTACTTATAGACATTTGGAACATGTTTATGCCCTGTTAAAACCAAGTCCACTTCGTATCTCTGCAGAAGATTAAGTAAATCTCCAGCATTATGCAGAACATTTCTTTCTCTACCTGCCTTTGGAACAGGTAGTAAATGATGATGAACTAAAACTATTAAATGCTCTTTATCCTTATTTCTCTCCAAATTTTTACGAAGCATTTTAAATCTGTGAGATTCTACTCTTCCTTCGTTTTGATCTGGAGCTGTACTATCTATATAAACAACTGCAAAATTTTCTCCTTCATAGAATCCATTTCTAGGCCCTATGTAATCTTCATAAAGTTCGTAACCAACATTCCTAGAGTCATGATTACCGGGAATAGTAATTAAAGGTTTGTTAATTGAATCAAGATAACTAGACGCTAATTCATACTCGTTTCTGAACCCAGAATTGGTGATATCTCCAGTGTGAACTACTAAATCACAATCACTTTTGTCTATTTTACTGAGTATTATATCGAATATTTCTCTTTTAAAGGCCCATTGATCACTTACATGGGTATCAGATATTTGTGCTATTTTTAACATTTTAAGAACCTACTTGGATTCTAAATACATCTTACGTAGATCTATAAGATCCTTTAAGGTGAAAATTCCTGTAATGTCATCGTCTTCTTCTACTAAAATATGTTTAATTTGATGTTTAGACATTAATGTAAGAACTCTACTTATTGAGGTATCAATATCACATGTAATTAGGTCCTCTCTCATTATTTCTTTGACAGGATCTTCAATACTTTTACCTGATACTACTACTTCTTTGATAATATCACTTTTAGTAAAAATTCCAATGATCTCTTCATCTTCTTTTACAAGTAATGATGAAATTTCAAATTCAACAAAATGATTACAAGCTTTTTGAATAGATTCATCTTTATCAACACAAATTAATCTTCTAGTCATATAGTCTCTCACTTTAGTTTCTTCATCTTCATTCCTTAATCTTCCTAAATTCATTGTTTTCGACCTCATCTGATAATTTTTTATAGATATCTTCTAAAATTATATCAATAGTTTGTTCTAGGTTCCTGTTTTCTATAACTTTAACGTTATTTTCTTTTGCTTTATCAATAATAAAATCCTGAATTTTTTCAACGATATCCATATTCTTTATGTATCTTTTTGCAGGTCTTTTACTACCTGAAGCTCTTGTAATGAATCTTTCTTTATGATCCTCTTTATCAGTTAATTTCAAAACATATTCGAGAACTATTTGATCATCAGTTTTCGTAAATTTGTACCCCGGTAAAACATGTATACCATTAATAATCATATTAGTACCTTCAGTTTTAGCTCTTGATATCATTGCTTTCATTCCAACTGAAACATACGAAACCTGTCTATCATAACCTTGAATTACCTTATCACTGCCGATATTCCCTAACAATGGTTTCCATGCTTCAAAAGTTGACATATGCAGGGAAGGTAAAAGATCCTTAGAAATCATATGTCGCATAAGTTCTCTAATTGTATCAGTTCCAATAAGATTTGGAATGTCTAACCTATAACCTAATTCTTGAGCAATTGTAGACTTTCCTACTCCCGTAGATCCTCCTATCATTAAAACTAAAGCCTTATCCATTCTGTTAATATTATTAATAATTTTATATTTCTTCGCAATTTCTTCTTCATTCCGATTTAATAACTCCTTATAAGTTAAATTCTCTATTTCACGTTTCGATACTTCCTTAACTTCTTTATTCGCTAAATCTTTTTTAACTATCTCAGCTATTTCATGAGCTTCACCAGTAGATAACCCAGCTTTCTGGATTGAGCGAGTTAAAATACCTCTAGAGAACGGAACTATATCTGAATTAACTTGTACCTTTATAGACATAAAAAACCCTCTTCAATAATACTAATAAGGCCAAATTCATCTTAATGCGATGGGATCAGTAAATAAAACCACTATTCGGATTTACAAATTTTAATGGGATCAATGTGAAATTTTGTGAAGATAAAACCTTATGTAATAATATATTATCAATTCAAATTATTAAGACTTTTGGAGAAGTAAGAAAAAAAGAAATATGTAAAAAATTAGCTTGGTGATTAAATGCAAAAAACATTAGATGGAGATAATTTAGTCAATGCAGAACCATTTTTAAAATGGGCAGGAGGTAAAAGACAACTAATTGAACAATTAGATACAAGAATACCAAAAGATTACCTGGATGAACCATTTAATTATATAGAACCATTCCTTGGAGGAGGAGCATTTTTCTTTCACCTTTACAGCAAGTACGACCTAGAAAATGTATACTTGATGGATATTAATAGAGAACTAATAGTTGGATATAAAACCGTAAAAAATGATATCAAACCTCTAATTAAAATTTTAGAAGATTATGAAGAAAAATATCTAAACTCATCTAAAAAAGAAAAAGAAGAACTTTACTACAAGATCAGAAAAAGATATAATTCTCAAATCAAAGAATTCGATTATGAAAATTATAATTCTGAATGGATTAATAGAGCAGCATACTTAATTTTCCTAAATAAAACCTGTTACAACGGACTTTTCAGGGTGAATCAGAAAGGCGAATTTAATGTTCCCTGGGGAAGATACAAAAACCCTAATATTTGTGATAAAAAGAATCTCTTAGATGTTAATAAAGCATTAAAAAAAGTGAAGATAATCAAAGGAGATTTCGAGAAAACTCAGAAATTTATTGATGAGAACTCACTAGTATATCTAGATCCTCCATACAGACCTATAAATGACACATCTAATTTCACCAGTTATGCGAAAGAAGATTTTGATGATGAAGATCAGAGGAGATTAGCTAAATTCTACAAAAGGATGGATGAGAGGAATGCTTACTTGATGCTCAGTAACTCTGATCCAAAAAATGAGGATCCAGATGACGATTTCTTTGAAAATTTATATTCGAACTACAATATTGAAAGAGTTCCGGCTAAGAGGTATATAAATAGTGATTCTTCTGGTAGAGGAGAGATAAACGAATTAATAATCACAAATTATTAGAATAAGGAAGAAAAATAGATTAAATTATAATTCTTTTAAATAGTTTTCAATTCTGTCCAGGGCTTTTTCTATTGATTCATAGTCTGTGGCGTAACTCATTCTTAGATTACCTTCTCCATATTTTCCAAATGCACTTCCAGGTACTACAGCAACTTTAGCTTCTTCAATTAATTTTTCTGATAGTTGTTTTGATTTCATGTTTGTTTTTTCTATGTTTGGGAATGCATAGAAAGCTCCTTCTGGCTTTTTAAGTTCAATTTTAGGCATTTCATCTATTCTATCTTTTATTAAGTCTCTTCTTTTTTTGTAAGAACTAACCATATCATTAACGTCTTTACGTATTTCTGGTGTGTTCATAACGTCAGCAACTGCTTTTTGTGTGAAATTAGGTGGACAAGTGGTGTTATACATTTGGAATCTTACCATAAGATCTATGGTTTCTTCAGGAGCAACTACATAACCTAATCTCCAACCTGTCATGGCAAAATTCTTAGAAAATCCGTTAACAGTTATAACTCTATCTGAAATCCCATTTAAAGAAGCTAAGCTAACATGTTCGTCTTCATAGATAATATCCTCATAAATTTCATCTGTTATAGCGACTATATCGTTTTCAACTAGGTAATCTGCTATTTCTTCCAAATCTTTCTTCTTCAAAATAGTTCCAGTAGGATTATTAGGACTGTTTAAAATTATTGCCTTCGTATTTTCGTTAGTTCTCTCTTCTAAGTCTTCAACTGTAGGTCTAAAATTATTTTCATATTTAAGAGGATACTCCACTGGTTTCGCTCCTGCAAATTTTACTGAAGGCCCATATGAAACGAAGCCCGGACTAGGTATTAATACTTCATCTCCATCCTGCACAAATGTTGATAAGGACATTAGAAAGGCCTGATTAGCTCCTACAGTAACCATAACGTTGTCTAAGCCAACATCAACATTATTCTGTTTCTTCATCTTCTTTACAATTTCTTCTCTAAGATCTTCTCTACCGATATTAGGCGAATAATGAGTATAACCATCGTCTATAGCTTTCTTAGCACTATCTTTAATTAATTGAGGTGTGTCAAAATCTGGTTCTCCAATACCTAGAGAAATAAGATCTTCCATTCCTTGCGCCATATCAAATAACTTTCTAATTTCAGAGGCGCTCGTTTCTTTTAATTGATCATAAATAGCCATATTAACAACTCCGATAAATTCGAGAATTCAAATCCAGGACATCAAATTTTATCTCATGTTTACAGGTCCAAGATATTAATGTCCATAGAAATCAGGTACCGGCTTACAGTAATTATTCGTTCTTATGTCTCAAAAACCTCTGCACCTAACTATAACATCGATTAATAACGGGAACTACTTACCATGGTAGTTTATGATTTATAGAAAGTATTTACTGTGCTTAAAGAGATTATATTTCTTCGTGATGTTATTGATTTTAATGATATTGAGGGCACTGTGATTTCTTTCTAGTAAGTTTTGTAAACTCTCGAACTTCCATAGTGAAATGAACCTATATGCCTTATAAATTTTCCGATTATTCTTATTATAGTTTTAATTGATGGTAAAAATCTGTAGAATATTTTATATTAAAAATTATTTTTATTTTACTGGTTTCACGGAAAATTATTTTTTATATGCGAGGTTAATGCACATTTTTTAGAATTAGTTTGTAAAAAAAGAAATATAGAATATTATAAAGGTTTAGATTACTCCTCCGTAGGTTAGGAAGAATATTACAAATAGTCCTGCTACTATAGCCATTAGTGGGTGTATGTCTTCTGTTTCTCCGTTGAATGCTTTTAGAATTACGTAGCTAATGAATCCTGCTCCTATTCCTACTGAAATGTTGTAAGTTAATGGTATGACTGCTAGTATTAAGAAGGCGGGTATTCCTTCTGTATAGTCTTCAAAGTTTATTTCAGTAGCTTGGGTCATCATTAAGAACCCTACCAATATTAACGCACTTGCTGTTGCTTGGGTTGGCACCATTTTAGCTATAGATGATGCTATTACTCCAAAGGCTAGGAAAAGTATTCCTGTAACTACTGCGGTTAGACCTGTTCTACCTCCTTCTCCTATTCCGGCAGCGCTTTCTATATATGTGGTTACTGTACTTGTTCCGAATACGGCTCCTAGTGATGTTCCAATAGCGTCGGTGGATAATACTTGTTGTGCGTCTTTTATTCCTCCTTCATCGGTTAAATATCCTGCTTTTGCACTTAGTCCTGTTACAGTTCCTAATGTGTCGAAGAAGTCGACCATGAACATTGAGAATCCTGCTATTGCAGCGGATGCGCTAAGTAGGTTTGTGAAGCTTAGTTTTCCTAGTGTGAAACTCATAGTTGGTGCAGTGATTATTTTATCTGGTACGCTGGTAACTCCGAGTGGTATTCCTATTATTGTTGAGATAATTATTCCTATAAGTAGAGCGCCTAATACGCTTCTTACTAATAGGATGGCTGCTATTATGATTCCGATAAGTGCGACTGCTACTCCGGGGCTTCCTAGGTTACCAAGTGCTATTAGTGTAGCTGGATCATCTGCGACTATTCCGGCATCTTGGAGACCTATTAAAGTTAAGAATAGTCCAATTCCTGCTCCTATGGCATTTTTTTGTGACATTGGTATTGCTTTTATTACTGCGTTTCTAAATCCGGTCCAAGTTAGTATTAAGAATACTATACCTTCTATGAAAACTATTCCTAATGCTGTTTGCCATGATAGTCCCATTCCTATTACAACTGTGAAAGCAAAGTAAGCATTAAGCCCCATACCTGGAGCTAAAGCAAACGGTTTTTTTGCCCATACTCCCATAAGAATAGTAGCTAAACCAGCTGCAAGTCCGGTAGCAACAGTTAAAGAAGGAATAGCAGCTTCACCAAAGGCATTACTCAGTATAATTGGGTTAACTAGAATAATATAAGCCATAGTCATAAAAGTTGTGGCTCCAGCAATAAGCTCAGTCCTCATATCCGTTTCATAGTCCTCAAAATTAAAATATTCCTCAATCGTTCCCAATATTTCACCTCAAACCTTACATATCAAATATTGTTCCACTATAATATAAAAGAGTTTTCCCTAATCCTTAAACCCATAATAAAAGATAAATAAATAATAAAAAAGAAAATCATCAAAAATAAAAACAATAAACCACTATCACAAAACTTGAAACAAAAAGGATTATCAAAAAAAAGAGATATAATCTTACTCAAAAAAATTGTAACTAAAATAACGAAAAAACAATACAAACAAGGAATAATGTCTGAACGATCTTTTTTTATATTTCTAAATATCTTAAAACTCTGCAAAAAGCTCTAAGATTTGCTAGATAATCTAATGAAAAATTATTTAAGAACAATTCTACATAAAGTAATATAGATAATATGCCTATCGAGGTTGAATTAAAAGCAAGGGCAAACGATGAATTAATTGAACAAATAACAGATAATTTTTCTTTTATGAAAACAGTAGAGCAAACCGATATTTACTTTGACCATCCCTGTAGAGAATTTGAAGAAACTGGGGAAGCCTTCAGAATAAGAGAACAAAATGAGGAAGGAAGATCCTCAAAAAAATACCTATTAACATATAAAGGTCCACTAATAAGTTCTGAATCAAAATCAAGAACAGAAGTACAAACAGAAATAAAAAGAGAACAAAAAGAAAGTATCTATAGTATGATGGATCTTCTAGGATTCAAAGAAGCAGAAAAAGTTGTAAAAAAACGCAGTATCTACAGAGGAATGGAAATAACAGCAACCCTAGATAACGTAAAAGGAATAGGAGATTACGTTGAAATGGAGAAAATATGTGACCCCGAAGAATACAAAAAAACTGAAGGATTCCTAAAGGATTTATTACAATCATTCGGAGCAGAAGATTTCTTTAGAAAAAGCTACCTAGAATTAATAGCAGAAAAAAGAGAAAAAGATTCAGAATAGATAAATCCAATATAATCAGGTCTTAGAAATTCTCCAATCTGTGTAATCCCTAAGTAAATTTAAAAATGACTTTAAAACCGGTGAAGGAAGACCATCAACCGATCTTTCAGAATTCTTAGTTACCCCATCAACTAAACCATTTTCTAAACAATTAATTAGCATTCTTTCCTCAATCTTCCCAGAATGCAAAAAATTCTCGTTCTCAATAACAGATAGTTCTGATATAATACCATAAGCCCCCCAATTAGAGGTCCCACTTATCACAAGATGATCTGATTCTACTCCAGAGAAAATTTCATCCCCTTTTCCAACATTTTCTTTTATTAAATCCCTTATTTTACCCATACCTATCTCATTTCCACCGTCTCCAATAGAAATTTTAGGAGCTTCCGTTTCCATAAATAACTTATTAATCATATCAACTTCTTCAGAATAAACACTATTCCCAGTCAAATCAAAATATCCACCAGGATTTTCCCCCGGAACCTCAATAGATACCAAAGCAGATGGATTGAAACCTTCTTCAATCTCATCAATCCTAATCACTTCATCAGCCATAGATTTAATAGCATCATAATAAGGATCAATAGTTAAAATTCTGGAACTCCCACCGATTTTCTCTATTGTCCTATGTAATTGAATCGCACCTAATGGACCATCAGTTTCTCCCTTATATCCATCTTCCTCCGTATTAATCGGAAAACCAACGATAATTACAACATCATCAACATTCTTAATTAGCTTTTGAGCTGATTTTCTTGTAAAATCCGGATATCTTTTCTCATATATCGGAAATATTTTAGATATACCTCTATTTCCTGGGTCCCAACAAATTAAATTATCTAAACCTTTCATAATTCCAAAGCACCTAACAAATTGTAATTTATAAAATTTAATTTTTCATAGATTTTTAGGCTTGTTTTTAATAAACCATTTCCAATTTATTCCTAGATCATCAAAAGTTTCGTTGAAGCAGTCTTCACAGAGATAGAAGGCTTCTGCATGGTATGGTATTTCTCCAGATCTTTTTTCCTTTTTTATAACTTCAAGTCCGACTAAATCTAATCTTATTACATCGTCTTTGTCTTGAAATTTCTTTTCACATTTTTCACATTGGAATTCCAATCTACCACCTCATCTTACTTTAATATTAGGTTATTAGTTCTAACTTTCTTTTGATAAACAAGTTGATAAATGTTTAGTTCTATTTATAGATGGTAGTATGAGGGTTAAGGAGATTAAACATGAGGAAAGTAGAAAAATTCAGCTTGAAGAGTTTGAACCTATGTCTTCTACGTGGGAAGTTTCGATTGAGGTTTCTGAGGGCGATGATTTAGATAAAGTTAAGGATAAGGCTCGGGAAGTTGTTAGGGAGGAAATTGCTAGAGATGTTAGAGAAATGAAGAAGCAGAAGAAACGTGCTTTAGAAAGGAAGGAAAGAGAAGATGATGTTTAGCCTACGAAGTTAGGTCTTACACTAAGTTTTTTAGGTAGTGTTAGTTCTTTGTAAGGTTTTCCTTTTGTTTTTTCGTTTATTATTTCTTTGAATTCTTCTAGGGACATGGTAACTTCTTTTGATCCTTTTTCTCTGATTCTTACTGTTACATTGTTTTCTTCTTCCTCATTTGATCCTACTACTATTGTGTATGGTATCCATTCTTTTTCTGATTCTCTAATTTTTTTGCCTACGCTTTCATCTCTGTCATCTATGTCTACTCTGTAGTTTAGATCTTCTAGTATTTTTTCTGCATATTCTATGTTGTCTTGGCTTACTGGTATTATTCTTACTTGTGTTGGTGATAGCCATACTGGGAACATTGGTTTGTCTTTTTTTAGTGCTTCTTCTAGGATTGCGTAGATCCATCTTTCTATTGATCCTATGGATGAGTGACAGATTATACATCCTTGGTCTTCGTTGTTTTCATCTGTGTAGGTTATATCGTATCTTTCTGCGTCTTCTACGTCTAGTTGTACTGTTGATAATTGTAGGTTTCCGTTTACAGAGTCTATTCCTTGGAATTCGTGTTTTACTGCCCAGTAGTGTTTCATTTCTGATAGTACTTCTATTAGTGCTGGTTTGCCTGAGTGTTGTAGCATGTCTACTATTTTGTCTTTGTTTTCTTCGTAAAATTCTTCTACTACTCTAAAGGCTACTGCATATTCTACTCCAGTTCCTTTAGCTAGGTTATCATAGTTTTTGTATATGTCTTCGTATACATCCCATCCTTGGTCGACTCCTTCGGTGAAGCTGTGGATGTCTGGCATGTGGAATGCTCTTAATCTTCTTAGTCCGGATAGTTCTCCTTGTTTTTCGTATCTGAAGCTCTTTGAGAATTCGTATATATTCATTGGTAGGTCTTTGTATGAGATGTTTGCGTCTTTCATGATTCTGAATAGTCCGAAGTCTCCTGCGAATCTGAGAACGAATTCTTTTTCAGGGTGATCTGGAACTGATACGGTGTAGTGTCTTTCGTGGAATGATCCTCCTTGTTCTCTTATGTCTGGTTGGTTCCAGTCATATAAGATTGGTGTGTCTATTTGCATTGAGTTTAGGTCTTTGGTAGCTATTTCGTCTGCCCATTCTTTGAGTAAGTCGAATAGTAGTGCTCCTTTTGGGTAAAATCTGAAGTTTCCAGAATCTGACGCTGGCTCGTAATCAACTAGTTCTAATCTTTTCATTTCATCTATTGATGGAGGTTCTTCTTTTGGTTGTCCTTTGATTTCTTCTGATTCTATGAATGTTTTCAAAGTTTCGTCTTCTATCTCTTCCAGGAAAGAATCGTCTTCCATATCTACTTGAATTTCTTCTCCTTCTGGAGTTAATATATAGTATTCGCTTTCTATTTCTTCTACAACTTCTTCTCTAGTTTTTTCTTCTTCTTTTTCTTCTGGAGTTATGCTTTTTGATAGCTCGGAAATCGGGTGTCCTTTACAAGATAAATTAAATGCCTTATAGTAACCGAACGGTGCTCTTTTTACTTCGTATTCTTCACTTAGTTCTTTTTCTAAATCCTTTAAAATATCTATAGCTAATTCAGGCGATCCAAGATCTGAACTTAAATGAGCATAAGGATAAATAAAAACTCTATCCACGTTTAATTGATCAAGATGGCTTTTAATCTCTTCTCTTGCATTTTCAACAACATAATCAGGATCTTTTTCATCTACACTTTCAACTGCTATAAGTACGGTAAGAACTTCTTCCATACGATCAGATTTCATTTCGTCGGTGATCTCCTCAGCAGCAGGGGTATCACCGGTAATCTCGTATTCAAGGAAGTCACTATGAATTGATAAAATTCTCATCTAAACACCTCTAAATTTTAACCATTGAATATATAAAAATATGTTGATATCAATCTAGCTATTAT
>CAYNOZ010000036.1:0-13090 GCA_964398955.1 uncultured Thermococci archaeon
TTTTTTATTGGTTATGCTTTGATAGTTTTCATTTTATTGCTATGGCGTCTATTTCTATTTTTGCTTCGTTTGCAAGGTCTAGTCCTGGTGAACAGGTTCTAGCTGGTTTAGGATCAGGGAAGTAGGTTTCATAAATTTTGTTCATTGGTTCATAATCATTCATGTCTGCTAATTGTATTGTTACTCTTACCACATCATCTAAGGTAGCTCCTCCTTCTTCAAGTATTGATCTTAGATTTTTTATGGCTCTTTCTGTTTGTTCTTTTATATCGCCCTTTATTTCTCCAGTTTTCGGATGGTTTGGTATTTGACCTGATATGAAAATCATGTCTCCTGGATTTTCGACTTTTATGCCTTGGCTGTATGGTCCTATTGGTTTTGGGATTTTATTTGTGGGTTTTATTTCTCTTATTATTGTCATTTTTTTCATCCCTTTACATTAAGTAATAATAGTTTTTAGTTTTTTCGATTTTTTATGTGTGATTGTTATAAATACTTAATAAATTATTTTAAACGAAAGGTGAAATAATTAATTGAAATATAATTGTTAATAATTATTGGAAACTTAGATTTTAGAAAAATATTTTAAGGAATTAGTTAGATTAATGATTAACATATAAGGTTTCAGATGGATTTTTTTGATTCTTTTTTGTTATTTTGGTTGTGGTTTTTTATGTTTAGGAGATTAGGGTTATTTGTTGTATTTATTCTTATGTTTAGTTTCTTAGCTGTTCCTAGTTCTGTTTCTGGTTCGGGTAATGGTGATTTGACAGATTATTATATTTATGTTGAATTTTTTCCTGAGGATAATGTTTTAAATGGTACTGAGATGGTTGAGTATAAGAATTTGGAGGGTGAGGATTTGGATTCTATTTATTTTCATTTGTATCCTAATAGTTTTGTTGATGAGGAGAATTTGAGTTCCTTTAATTCTTTTTCTGATGAATTTGATCCTGGTTGGATTGATATTAAATCTGTGAGGTTTAATGGTGATTTTTTGGGTGAAGATGATTTCAGTGTTAATGGTACTCTTTTGAGGATTGATAGAGGTTTGGATTCTGGTGATACTGTTAATTTAGAGTTTGGTTTTTCAGTTAAGATTCCTAATTTGGTTGGTAGGTTTGGTCATCATAATGGGGTTTATTATCTTGGTAATTGGTATCCTATTTTATCTGTTTATGATGATGGTTGGGATCAGGACCCTTATTATGAGGTAGGTGATCCGTTTTACAGTGATGTTTCTAATTATCTGGTTGAGTTTAAGGTTCCTTCTGATTATTCTGTTGCTCATACTGGTAGTAGAGTTTCTGAAAAATATGTTGATGGTAAGAGTAGGTTAACTATTAAAGCTTCTAAGGTTCGTGATTTTGCTTTAGCGTTCAGTGATGAATATGTTTCGATGGAGGAGGAGATTTCAGTAAATGGTAGGAGTGTTAAGTTTAAGTGTTTCGCTACTGATAAAACGAATTTAGAGGAGAGTTTTAAATGGGGTAAAAGAACTTTAAGGTTTTATTCTAATGTTTTTGGAGTTTATCCTTATGATCAGTTCACTATTGCTGAGACTATGATTTCTGGTGGTATGGAGTATCCTCAATTGGTGTTTGTTGGACCTAGGTTTATTTGGACTAATCCTTATGTTACGATCCATGAAACTGCTCATCAGTGGTGGTATGGTGTTGTTGGTAATGATGAGGTTGAGGATCCGTGGCTCGATGAATCATTAGCTGAGTATTCGACCTCACTTTTTTATAGGAATAGTTCTGAGTTCGATTTTCGTGGTGATATGGGTGGAACTTTAAGTGAATTAGATGTTAATGATTTAGAAGGTGTTGGTGTTTCAATAAGGAATATTACTTGGGAAAATTATGTTGATGCGGTCTATAAAAAGGGTAAGTTAATGCATTTCGCCCATGGAGAATTAATAGGTCACGATAACTATACTAAGATATTAAATAGTCTTTATGAAGAATACAAATATGAAAATATTAATTCAACACAATACATAAAATTTGTGAACAATAAAACCTCAATAAACTCAAAAGAATTCTATAATTCTTGGCTCAAGAAAGGATACTTAGATCACAGTATAGAAAATGCCTCAATAAAGAAGATAGATCAAGAATACCAACTGAACTTAACAATATTGAATAAAGGAGGTATAATCTATCCAAAAGAATTAATATTAAAAGGAAAGGACAAATCCATAAGAAAAAATATAGGACTGAAAACAGGAAAACTGCAGATAAAGTCAAATTACAATGTAAAATCTTTAAAACTAAATCTTAAGGGATTAAATTCTTCAGATATGAATCCATTAAATGATAAACTAGAACTTGAAGAATATGAATACGAAAAATCAAATAAAAATAAATCTAATGTAGAAAATAACTCAGAAGATACGTCCTTAAGCCAAGAAGAGTATAGAAATGATAACCAAAATGATTTAATTATAAAAGGGTTGATTACATCAATATTAATACTTATTGGTATATACATATTGAAGAGGAGATATTATGAGAGGAAATGAGAAATGTCCATTCTGCAAAGGTAATAGGGATCAAAGCCGGGTTATTTACGAAAATAATCATGTATTCTTACTTCTAGATCTTTTCCCTGTTAGAAAAGGTCATTTACTGGTAATACCACAAGAACATCGAAAGGATATTAATGAATTAGATAAGAAAACAAAATTAGAAATTTTCAAAGCTGCTGATTTATCTAAAAAGGTATTAAAAGATGTTTTTAACGCAAAAGGATTTAATTTAGGTTTTAATATAGGGGAAAATGCTGGACAAACCGTAGAACATATTCATTTGCATGTAATACCAAGGTATGATGAAGATGAATCAAATTCCAGAGGAGGAATTAGAAAAGCCACAATTAAACACCCTAAAAACAATTTAAAACAAGAATGGAAGAAGAATAGGATCTCAAATAATAAAAGAGACAAAATAATTAGAGAAATTAATAAAAAATACGAATAAAACTATAAATTTCTATTAATGTACTCTCCAACATTAAACTTCCTTTTACACCCATTATAACTCATATAACGAATCTTACCGAAAACCTCTCTTTCCTTCCATCCTCTATCATGTATACCGCCAATACTCCAAGCAACACCTACATAGCCATTCGGATCTCTACCATCAAGCTCATACTTATCATTCAAATAAGTAGCAATCTCCATAGCCTTTTCAGGGCTTTCAGACCACTCTAATATTTTCTTAGCCCAATACATTCTCATATAACCATGCATCTTGCCTTTATTCATCATCTCCATCTGAGCAGCATTCCAGAGATCATCATGAGTCTCCGCATTCTCAAATTCCTCCAAGGAATAAACATACTCTCTCTCATCATCCCTATGTTCATTAAGAGTTTCCCTAGCCCAATCAGAAAACCCCTCAAATGAATCATAATTATCATTGTAGTAACAAAAATTATCTGATAACTCTTTTCTTATAATAAGTTGTTCTAAAAACTCTTCTTTAGGTTCATCCCCTACATCAGTTTCCTGAACCTCTAGTGCAACTCTTTGAGAGGATATTTGGCCAAAATGAAGGTAAGGTGAAAGATTAGATAAGACATCCTTATTAGGATCATTACTGTGTTCATGATAATCAGATAATTTTTCCTCTAAGAATTCATTTAAAACTTCTTCTGAAGCCTTCATACCTGGTTCAATCCAATCAACAGGTTTAACAGATCTATCAACCTTTAGTGATTGTTTTAAATTTTCCCAATTAACTTCAGGAAAATCTCTATTCCATCCAACAGGATTCTTCTTTAAATCCGGGAACTCTACTAAGAATTCCGATAACTTATCATTAATTTTCGGTCTAATCGTACGTGCTGCATACTCCTGCTTCTCAGAAGCTATCCACACAGGAACTACGTTATGGGCATCAACTTCATAGAAAGGTATCTCTATGTTCCTAGCTATTTGCTTTTTCCATTTTCTTTTGATCTTAAGAGGATCAAAATCAGTTATTAATTCGTTAGCATCATACTTTTTAACGAATTCAGCCACTTTCTTACCTGGATCCCCTGCTTCCAAGTAGAAAGGAATGTTTTTAGATTCTAAATCCATTTTAACTTCTTTTAATCCTTTCAACATGAAATCGTACTGTCTTATTGTGGCTTCATTAAACTCAGGAACCAATGAAAACAATACAACTATTGGCTTATCTTTCTCTTCAGCTATTTCCCTGGCATATAAAAGAGCCCAATTGTTCTTTGAACGTTGATCTCTACTCATCCAATAAATTACCGGTCCCTCACCTTCTTCCCCATCCTTTAATTTGTTCACTCTTCTCCGGTCCACAATTTCATCAGAAATATTATCTCCTCTACTGGTTTTACTCAAGCAAAATTATAAAATTTTTTATTAATTTTTAGATTCAGTTTTTGAGGTTTTTATCCAAAATCTTATTTTTGAAGAATTTAATCTTCAAGGAGTTTCATGTCTGAAGATAAGTTGGGTTCGGTTGATGGTAAGGTTTTGAATGGTTATAGGTTAGAAGTTTATGGAAAGGAAGAAGGTAGATTTAAGAATGAGATTAATTTTAAGATTGATTTAGTAAATGAGGAAGGAGTAAGATGTGGATCTCCTTGTATTGAAGGTAAATTCTTCAAAGGAAGAAATAAGCATTATTTGCCTTGGATGGATATTTACTATAGGAATAAATTAGATTTTAATTCTGAAAACATTAATATTAAAAATGGTATTGATGAAAATTTGTTTAAAGAACTTTCAAAACTTTTACCTGCTGGTTCTCGTTTAATGATAGCTTATTCTAATCATGATGAGACTTTTAGAGGTTTAAATCTTGATTTTCCACCTTCAATAACTTATATTGGATACCTTTTATGGATATCCGGTTTCAAATGGTTTAAGGATTGGTACTTTGCTGAAGGGTTTAAAGAAGGACACATTAAACTACAAGGAAATAAACCCATAAATGAAGAAAACAGAAACAAGAACCTACTAGAACAAAAAAATAAAATAAGAAAATTTCTTAAAAAAGAAAATCCTGATGAACAAATATTTAATGAAGCGAAAGACCGAGCCGACAAAATAATAAGAGAAATTGAAAATGAAATAAAGAATTAGAATTAAATCAGTTAATTATCAGTTTTGATTGAAAGTTTTTTAAATTAAAATTTTAAATTAGAGTAGGAGTTTGTGAAAAATATGCCAATTCATATAGAAGCTGATGAAGAGGACTTGGCTGATACTGTTTTATTGCCTGGGAATCCGGAAAGAGCTCAGTACATAGCTGAAGAGTTTCTTAAAGATCCTATTTTGTATACGGATTACAGGAAGATGTATGGATATACTGGAACTTTTAATGGTGAGGAAGTATCAGTACAGACGACTGGTATGGGGGTTCCATCAATTAGTATTGTTCTGGAGGAACTGAATATGCTTGGGGTTGATAATCTTATAAGGGTTGGAACTTGTGGAGCTTTATCAAGTGATCTTAATCCATCAGATTTAGTTATTGCTCAGTCAGCTACTACTATCGGAACTACTATTAATAAATTGGATCGTGAAACGTTTTTGAATCCGTCTGCCGACTTTAAGTTAACAAAAAAATTGTACGAAAATGCAGTTGAACTAGGGATGGACGTTGAAGTTGGGCAGGTTGTGACTAGTGATTACTTCTACGGCACTCCAGAAGAACATGAGAAAAAACTCAGGAATTATGGAGCTTTAGCAGTTGAAATGGAAGCCGCTGCATTATTCAACTTAGCAGCTAAATACGGTTTGAATGCTGCTACCGTATTAACTGTTTCCGATCTAATATTGGAAAATGTAAGAGCTGATAAAGAAGATATTCAGAAAGGCGTTGACCAGATGACTGAGATGGTTTTGAACACCGTTTCCGAATGATCTCTATAGATAGAGATGTAGAAATATGCATGAAGAAAATTCAGTTAATAATCCAAGCAAAATAGGAATCTTCTTAATTTTCGTTTCTACTTTTATTACGATGTTTGGAGTATCTCTTCTATCTCCTGCATTTCCTAAGATAATCGATTACTTTCAAATATCCGAACAAAGCGTAGGATTGATAGCCTCATTATTTATATTACCAGGTATATTTTTAGCACTATTCATAGGAGGGTTAGCAGATAAATATGGAAGAAAACCGATACTGGTATTCTCTTTAATCTTATACGGATTAGCAGGTGGAATAGCTGCATTTTCACCAACATACAGAATACTACTTACCCTAAGAATAATACAAGGAATAGGAGCAGCAGGACTACTAACCAGCATAATAACTCTAATAGGAGACTTATACACCGGAAATAAGAGAGCTCACATGATGGGATTAAACGTAACAGTACTAGGCCTAGGAACAGCATTATCACCTCTAATAGGAGGAATTCTAGCAGAAATATCCTGGACAACACCATTCCTACTATTCTTTACAGCAATAATTGTAGGACTACTAGTACAAAAATTTCTCAAAGAACCGAAAACCAATAAAAATAACACCAATATAAAAAAATACTCAAAACAAGTTATAGAACTATTCAAACATAAAAACACCATAATCGGAATGACATTCGGAATCCTCTCATTCTCCTTCCTATTCGGAGGGGTAATAACATACCTCCCAATACTCCTAGACACTAAATTCTCCACCTCATCAACCATAATAGGAGCACTCACAAGCATAGAAGCATTAATCCTAGCCATAGTATCCAGCCAAGCAGGTAAAATAGTCTCCCGAATAAATATAATGAAAATAATGAAAATATCATTTATATTCTACGGAACAAGCCTAATACTAACACCCATGATCAACAAACTAATCCTAATAACAATCCCAATGACAATCTTCGGTTTAGGACACGGACTCCTAACCCCAAACCTGCAAACCTACATGTCAGAACTCACATCCCACGAACTCAGAGGAGCATCAGCAAGCATCTACAACATATCAATGAGAACAGGCTGCACAATTGGACCAATAATATTCAGCTTAATGGTCTCTATAACAGGAATAAAAAACACATACCAGTACATGGGAATAATTGCATTATTAATATTCGCAATATCCATATTAATACCGAAAATACTCCCTGAAAAACCTAAAACAGATTAACTAAAAATACACTACAATAAGAAAGATAATTTACATGAAAGTTCTTTAGCTTCCTTTAGTATTATAACTGAAAAATTGCAAAAAACAAATCTTGAATTTATTAACTTACACTATTTTAAATTCTTAATATTCATTTTCTAATTTCACACTACCTAAAGAACTAAAATCCATTTAGAAAATAAATTATTACCTACTTTAATAAAATTTACCTCAATAAAAGTATTTTCGATAAGACTTATAAGAAAACATAAGTTAAAAATGCCATATGATAGATAATTTGGTGGTAGAATATGTCAGAAAACAATCCAAATAGAAAAGAAACTATGGTCAAATACGGTATAGATGAAAAACCACCACTTCAAGAAGCAATTCCGCTTGGATTGCAGCATGTTCTAGCTATGTTCCTTTCAAATACAGCTCTTCCAGTAGTAATAGCTACAGGTATTGGGTTATCAACTGGAAATACTGCATACATAGTTCAGATGGCTCTATTCGTAGCTGGAATATGGACTTTAATTCAATGTTATGGAATAAAATCAGTAGGAGCAAAATTACCAGTAATTATGGGTACGAGTGCAACATTTATTGGTCCATTAATAGCAATTGGAAAGCAATTCGGTATAGCTACAGTGTTTGGAGCAAGTCTTGTAGCATCAGCAGTAGAAATTGTTCTTGCACAGTTCATCGATAAAGTAAGAAGCTTTTTCCCTCCACTAGTAACAGGAACAGTAGTGATGTTAATCGGTTTGAGTCTTGTACCTGTGGGCATAGATTATGCAGCAGGTGGAGGAGCAGCAGCAAACTACGGATCTTTCCTTAACTTAGGAGTGGCATTATTCGTTCTCATAGTGACACTAGCATTAAATCTGTTTGCAGGCGGATTTTTAAGAATATCTAGCGTGTTAATTGGAATTTTAGCGGGTTATTTAGTATCTATTCCATTGGGATTAACTGACTTTTCTCAGGTAGCTCAAGCTGGATGGTTCGCAGTACCAACTCCTCTTAAGTTCGGCTTGGAGTTCCACGCCGGTCCAATTTTCATACTATCATTCGTATACGTGATAGTGCTAATAGAAACAATAGGGGATGTTTCAGGAACTACAGCAGCAGTTAATAGAGAAGCTACAAATGACGAAATAAAAGGTGGACTACTAGCTGATGGTTTCGGAAGTGCCTTTGCTTCAATTTTCAATGCTTTCCCTAACACTTCATACTCACAAAACGTAGGAGTTATTAACTTCACAGGTGTAGCAAGTAGACACGTAGCAGCAATTGGAGGAGTATTCCTACTAATAATGGGATTAATTCCTAAAGTAGGTGGCTTAGTAGCAGCTATGCCTCATCCAGTACTTGGAGGAGGAGCAATAGTAATGTTCGGTATGATATTCGGAAGTGGACTAAGAATAATACATGAGGATACTGTATTGAACAGAAGAAACACTGTTATAATATCAGTATCTATAGCAATGGGTCTTGCAGTTGAAACCACTCCAAGTGCACTTCAAAACTTACCGCAAACCGCTAGAATATTCCTTGGATCAGGACTTATATCAGGTGGATTACTAGCCGTAATACTCAACAAGATCGTACCAAAAGAAGATTAAATTCTATATTTTTTCCTATTTTTCTTATTAGATTTTCAATTATCTTTATGTTTTGAAATCTGTTTAAAGGTAATTTGAAGATTTGAAATTAAAAATATTAAAAATTATGATTTATTTTTCTATTTCAAGCCATGGAACTTCTACTAGGACTGGTATGTGTGTTTCTATGTGATGTTCCCATACTCCTTCTTCTCCAAATGCTTCTCCGTGGTCTGCTGTTACTATTATCTTTCCGTCTAGGTTATCTACTAATTCTGAGACTGATTTTAGGGCTATTCTAAGATTTTTTTCGTAGTAGTTTTTTAGTGTTTTTTCTGTTCCGTCTTTTCTTACTTCATTTAGGAAGACTTTTGGGTTTAGATCCAGTAGCATTCCTAGTTTCATTATGCTTTCTTTTCCTATGAGGAGGTCTTCTATTTTTGGTCTTATCCAGTTTTTTATGTCATCTAGTCTTCCATTGTCTTGTGTTTCGTTTTCTTGTGAGAATCCTTTTCTTATTTGTTTTAGTTTTCTACCTTCTCCTCCTGATATGTATGGTGAGTGTGGTTGCATGTAATGTATGATTGATTTTCCTTCTTTTTTGTTTGATAGAAATGCATTGTTTACGCTGTCGGGATGTACGGTTCCTAGATCTTCGTCCCATCCAAAGTCCCATACATCGATTATTTCTTTGAAATGGTCAGGTGGGTTCCATTCATATCCGCAACTAGATCCCCATTCGCTATCATCTAAGGATATTCCTTTACTGTTTATGTATGGGTTGGCTGAATAGTAATTTATGTTGTATTGTTCTGGGAATGATTTTGCTAACCATTCTAAAGTGGAAGATCCTTTGCTTTTTCTTTTTTTTAGTTTTCCGTTTAGGTAATCTTCATATACTTCTTCGAAGAAGTCAAATCTGCATGCATCTAGTACTATTAAATAATCCCAGTTTTCTTCAACTAAGTTTTGTTCTTTCATTTTTGACACCATTTTTCTGAGTTTATTCTATTTCTTTTTCCATTTCATCTAAATCTTTAAGGACCTTACTGCTTATGAATCCGCCTACTCCTAAGTTGGTGTAGTAGGTTACAAATCTTAGTAAGAGGGTGAATATTCCTATAGATCCTGTATTTGATAATGTTGAGTAAATTGCTGAGGCTCCTAGTTCTGCCATTCCACTTCCTCCAGGTGTTAACGGTATCATTACTATTAGAAGTACTAGTGCGTAGCTTGCCCATGCTGGTACAAAGCTTACTTCCGCTCCTAATCCTCTAAGTAATACGTATGGTATTGAAAATTCTAGTGTCCACTGTAGTATTGTTAGGATGAACGCTAATAATAGTTTGTATTTTCCTTGCCGTATAAACATCCAGAGTCCTTCATGGAATGAGTCTAATTCTTCATAGATTATGTTTATTGTTCCTGGTCTGATTCTTTCTATTGGTCTTTCAATTAGAGATATGAAGTTCTCTATTCTCTTTAGTTTAAATAAGCTTAGGAACAGTAAAAGCCCTATTATCACCATTAAAGTTGCTGCAAACAATAATAATATTTTTACATTCACCATTCCTCTTATCTTACTACTTAGTACGAATAGGCTAAGAGTTCCGGCGAATACTAAGAAAACTACATCTAATGCTCTTTCCCCTAATACTATTGCACTTGCCCCTCCTGCTGATCCTTCTTCTTCCTTTCCGAGTAAGTAAATTCTAGAGGGTTCGCCTCCGGCATAGGAAGGGGTTATGGCTGCCATAAATGTGCTTGATAGTACAATTTCAGTGCTTTTTTTGAAACTTATACTTAATCCAGATGCTTCCGCAAGTAATCTTGTTCTAGCTCCCCAGAAGATCCATCCTACAAAATGGAATCCGAGTGCAATTAGCAAATAGAATGTGTTAATCTGTTTAAAGCTTTTAATTATTCCTTCTTTAGTTGTGAAGTATATTAATGCTGATAGAGTTATTACACTTATTCCAATTGATAATATTAGAAGCTTCTGAGCTTTTCTCATTGTTTAACTTCCCTTTCTTCTGATAGAAAATATCTACTGATCTTTATCATTTGTAAAATGCTGTTTATATTTATTTGATTTTTGTTGATTGAGCATATTTTTTATTTAAATCCTGTTTTGAAGTTGTATGGAGAAATTTTACTTCTTTATTTGTTTAGAATATTATGTTCAAAAAGGTTTTTATTCTGAATTTGTTATCCTTATCTTAAGGTGGGACGTTGAAAGTTTGTGTTTACTTGGAATTGGAAAAGTATTTTGAAACTAGTGGAATTGGAAGTGCTGTGGAGAATCAGAGGAAGGCTTTGGAGTTGAATGGTGTTGAGGTTACTGATGATCCTGATGATGATTATGATGTTCTTCATCTTAATACTATTGGTCCTAAATCTTTTTATTTGGCTAGAACTAAAAGAAAAGATTCTAAAGTTGTTATTCATGCTCATACTACTGCTGAAGATTTTAAGGGTAGTTTTGTGTTAAGTGATCAGATATCTCCTTTTCTTAAAAAGTATTTAAAATATTATTACAATTTAGGTGATGCTCTACTCTGTCCATCTGAATATACAAAAAACCGTCTTAAAACTTATGATCTTTCTTTAGAACCTCAAATAATTAGTAATGGAATAGATACAAATAAATTCAAATCAAAAAAAGATCTAAGAGAAAAATACAGAAAAAAATACAACATAAAAAATAATGAAACCGTAGTATTCGCTGTAGGAAGCCTCTTCATGAGAAAAGGAATCGATATATTCGCTGAAGTAGGAAAAGAATTTCCAAATACAAAATTTATCTGGTTCGGACCATCATACTCCAAACTACAGGGCAAAGAAGCACAAGAAGTAATCAAAAATTCATCAAATAATGTTAAATTCCCTGGAAAGATCGATAACATTCTAGGAGCATACTCATTAGGAGACATATTTTTCTTCCCAAGTAGAAGAGAAAACCAAGGAATTGTCACCCTAGAAGCAGCATCAAGCGGAAAACCCTTAATATTAAGTAATATACCAGGATTTGATTTCTGGACAAATAAAGAAGACTGCTTTAAAGGATCAAACAAAGAAGAATACATTGAACATCTGGAAAAGCTGTTATCAAGTAAAGATCTTAGAGATGAAATGAGTAAAAAAGCAGAAAAAACTGCAGACGAACATGACTTGGAGAGAATAGGAGAAAAATTAATTAAAATTTACAGGGAGGAAAACCAATGAACGTAATAAAGTTCTCAGACACTTGTCTACCTTTAATAAACGGAGCCTCCTATTCAATAGATCTTTGGAAGAAAAAATTAGAAGAAAGAGGAATAAATGTTACATTAATATGCCCTATGAGCTCTTCAGATATAAATGTAAAATCAATTCCTTTCCCCCTCTACGATGGTTACAGAGTTGGAATTCCAAGGCGAATCCCGAAAAAAATAGGA
Organism: uncultured Thermococci archaeon; assembly: GCA_964398955.1. Lineage (GTDB taxonomy): Archaea > Methanobacteriota_B > Thermococci > Thermococcales > CAYNOZ01 > CAYNOZ01. Next base: position 12,145 of record CAYNOZ010000036.1, read on the forward strand.
GACCCAGACCTAATCCACATCCACACACCATTTACACTCGGATCATTAGGAGCTCATCTTTCAAGAAAGAATAATATCCCAAGAATATTCACCCACCACACAGATCCAGAAGACTACATAGACTACCTATCCAAAAACCCGTACCTAACCGCACCACTAATAGATATATACGACCTATGGGAGAAAAAACTATTAGACAACTCAGACACAGTAACAGTTCCAACAGAAAAAATAAAAAAAGAAATGCTTAAAATAGGTATAAATAACACCAAAATAGTTAGTAACGGAATAAATCTAGACTTCTTCAAGCCCTCAGAAAAAATATATAAAAACAAACAAATCACAATAGGTTACAGCGGAAGACATGGAAAAGAAAAAAGACTAGAAGACCTAATAAATGTATCAGAAAGATTCAAAAACGCAGAAATACTCATAGCCGGAAACGGACCAGCAAAAAGTTACTACGAAGAACTAGCAGAAGACAAACACAATGTAAAATTCCTAGGATTCCTAGACAGAAACAAATTACCAAACTTTTACTCATCACTCGACGTATTCGTCTTCCCATCAACAGTAGAAACACAAGGACTAGTAGGACTAGAAGCCAACTCATGCGGAACACCAGTAGTAGGAGCAAACAGAAAAGCCCTAAAAGCAACAATAACAGAAGGAAGCTCAGGATACCTATACGAACCAGGAAACATAGACGAACTAGAAACAAAAATTGAAAAAGCTCTCAATAACCTAAATAAACTTGAAAAAAGAAGTAGAAGACACGCAAGAAAACACTCCGCAGAAAAAAGCATAGACAAAATCATAAACCTATACGAAAAAATAGGAAAAAACTGAATCTAAGACCTAATCCTCCAATGCCTCAACCGACGTACCCAAACCAACCCTGAACCCCCACAAATAGTACCAACAACCTCAACAACTTCTAAAATCT
>CAYNOZ010000036.1:13190-15700 GCA_964398955.1 uncultured Thermococci archaeon
CAAATTAGCTACAAAAGTAACTTTTAAGGCCTCATAATAATTAATTTCAAATAAATACTTGACTAATAAAGTTTCGACCACAACTACGAAGCCTTCCACTACCCATAAATTACTTATCAAATAATAATATCCATAAGTAGCAATTGGTTGTGTAAAAGAATTGATAAGTACTACAAATAACAATATACGGTAAAAACCATCTTTTAACAAGATAAAAAACACAGAGAATTCAATAAGAATAGTTAAAAGAAGAAAAAATAAATGAGTATCCAACACTTCTAATTACCCCTATACCTCTTAATGACCACAATAATTATTCCTAAAAAAGCAATTCCTGCCAAATAAATTGGTTGAGTAATGTATCCAATACTAAGAACCAGAGGATTAGGTTCTGGAACTTGATTATTACCTCCTTCAATTGTTGCAGTATAGAACCCATAATCATATTTTGCCTCTGATACATCTACATCTAATCCATTTTCAGTAATATTTTTAATTTTAAGATTTATTTCTATGCTTTTTAGTGGGCTGAAGAAGGGTATTGCTCCATAACCATCTAGTTTTATGTCTGATTTTATTAAACGTGGATCATCAGCTTTGATTTGTTTATTTTCTAATTCTTGGGTTTCAAATTCGTTCTTCTTCATTGAATATATGTAGACATTACCGTTTTTGTAAAAGTCAAATTCTTCTTCGTTCCTTATTATTTCCTTAGGTCCTGTTTGGCCTGGGATATCTTCACTTATCATAAAAACATAATCTGGATATTGACCTAAATTTTCTACTTCATAACTCCAATCAAATGATTTCATGCCCGGTCCAATTACATCTGCACTGGCCAATGGTTGGAAAACTAAAAAGATTAGTATAATAGTAATGAATGTAATTTCCTTTAATTTTTTTGGAATAATGTTAAATTTCATAATTATCGTCCCTATGATGTTTATTATCTTTTTATTCTTCTTGGATTATTTCCTGGTTTATCATATCCCATTTCTGATCTAGGGTAGCTCTTTTGATTTCTCCGTTTTGTACTAGTATTATTGCTTCGTGTGGAGTGATTACTTGTAGTACTGGTTGTCCGGTTCTATTTCCGTATCCTGAGTGTCTTGATTTGAAGTTGTATATGAATTCGTAGCAGTTTTCACATCCTACGAGGTCGGGGTATAGTGTTTCTACGTGTTTTAGTTCCATTCCATCGAATTTGTATGTTGGTGAATTTCTTATGAATTCTTCTGCTATTTTTCTGCTTTTTTCTTCTGTGTAGTGTTCTGTTGGGTTTTCTATTTTTAGTGAGGTGGATGTTTCTGCTATGTAATTTTTCTGTAGTATTCCTTCTTTTTTAATTTCGGTTTTGATTCTGAAGTTTATTTCTGTTTCGTTTTTGATTTGCCAGTTTGGTTTGATTAGGAATTCTAGGTTTACTGTTCCTTCTCCTTGTATTCCCATATTTGGGATTTCTAGTTTCGCGTCAAAGTCATTTTGTCTTTGGAAGTGGATTGGTGGGTATGGTGTTCCGGATGGTTTTTTGAGGTATATTTCTCCAGGATGTTGGGAGGTTGGTTTGGGGAGTTCTAGTTCTATGGTTAGTTTTTCGATTCTGGTTTTTTCTTGGTGCCATGCTGAAAATTTTATCGGTATTTCGTTGCTTTGTTGTTTGTATCCTTCATGATTCATTAGGGATATTTTTAGTATGGTTTGGTTTTTGTTTTGGAAGATTAGGTTTTTTTCGTTGTTTTTGGTGTTGGTTTCTTCTAGTATTAGTTCGTTTTTTGTTGTGTAGTTTTGGATTGTTAGTGTGAGGGCAATGATTATTATTGTGATGGTTAGAATTGTGATAGTTTTTTTGTTCATTTCAAACTCCTATTGTTTTATATGTTTTTTAGGTTTTTACTTTATTCGTTTTTGTTAGTTTTTTTCCTAACGTTTGGTCTTTATTTTTTGTGTTTTTGGGTTCGGGTTTTGTTTTGTGCTCTGTTTTTGGGTTAATTATTTAAGGAATTAAATCACCATTTTATGTGTATAATTTACTATGTGAAATAGAGGGTGGCTAATAGTTAAATTTATGTAAGAATTTTTTTACAATTTTTAGTGAAAATAGTAACTTATTTTTTTATTGTTAATAATTGAACCACCCACAGTAAATTATAGTTTAGGTGATAATTTGTCTGAAGAAAATAAATGGGTAGGAAAAGCGGCAGAAAGAAAAGATGAAGTAGAAAAGGTAACAGGAGAAGCTACATATACACAAGACATTGAAGTTCCAGGAATGCTTTATACTAGAATCGCTGTCAGCGATAAAGCCCATGCAAAAATTAAAGAAATAGATACATCAAAAGCAGAAGAAGTAGAAGGAGTAAGAGCAGTTGTAACAGGAAAAGATGCTCAATTTAAATACGGAAAATACGTGAAAGATAGAAATTTATTGGCAAGAGATAAGGTAAATTTCTTGGGAGAACCTATTGCTGCTGTTGCTGCTGATTCGGAAGAAATTGCTGAAAAAGCAGTTG
>CAYNOZ010000037.1:0-15081 GCA_964398955.1 uncultured Thermococci archaeon
TATTACCGAGAACTCTCCCTTTTCAATCTTTGATTTATGTAGGAGAGGATCACAAATAGAAGATGATTAACAGGTATCCTCTCAGTAGAATTACTAACAGACTCTTGGTACTGGGTCCCCTGTAGGTCTTTCTAGATATCTCTTTCCACCTATCTCGGTTTCTAGAACTACTTTTCCCTTATGGTCTTGTATTACTTCTCCAATCACTTTTGCTTCACTACCGATCCTAGTAGTTTTTATTTCATTTAATATTGATTCAGATTTTTTCGGATCCACTGACATTAATACTCTTCCTTCACATGCTACTTCCATTGGGTTTATTCCTAACATTTCTCCTGCTACTTTCACGTCTTTGTTGACTGGAATTTCGTTTTCTTTTATTAAAATACCGAAATTGGAGTCTTGTACCATTTCGTTTAATGCGTTTGAAACGCCTCCCCTTGTTGGATCTTTCATAGCATGGATTGATTCACTGTATTTTAGGGATTTTCTTACTAAATTCCAAACTGGGTTCACATCTGACTTGATCGTTGATTCAAATTTCAAACCTTCTCTTTCAGACATGATTGATAGTCCGTGTTGTCCTACAGGCCCTGAAACAATTATTTTATCTCCTCTTTTTATATTGTTATCAGGTATCACTTTTTTCTCTGCAAGTCCTATACCTGCCGTTGTTACTATTATACCTACCTCCTGATCTGTAACTTTAGTATCTCCTGTTATGATCGGTACGTTTGTTTCATTAGAAACTTTACCCATTGTAGAGAGAATTTTTTCTAAATCCTTGGATTCAAATCCCTCTTGTATAACCATAGCGTTCGAAAGAGCTAATGGTTTAGACCCCATTACTGCTAAATCATTGATGGTGCCTGAAATGGCTAATTTTCCTATGTTCCCTCCAGGAAAAAATATTGGATCTACTGTATGAGAATCGACAGTTAAAACCAATTTATCATTCTTTAAAGGTATAACCGCTCCATCATCCAAATCTTTCAATCCGATCTCATTCGGAAACCCATTTAAAGTTAAATTATTAAGAACTAGATTATTTAATAGTTCCTCCATCTCTGAACCGCCGGCACCATGCTCCATTCTAATTTTCATACTTTCACTACCATTCAATTCCTTTACGTGCTTGTACCCCATCCTTAAATGGGTGCTTAATTTCCTTAACCTCTGAAACTAGATCAGCAATCTCTAATAACTTTTCCGGAGGATTTCTACCAGTAAGTACTACCTCAGTATTTTCCGGCCTATTTCTTATTATTTCCATAACTTCATTTAAATCCAACAATCCAAAATCTAATGCAACATTAATTTCATCAAGAATAACTAAATCAAAATTCTTAAAAGATCTTTTAGCCTCTTCAAGGCCCTCCTCTGCTAATTCAATATCAATCGATTCAGGATTATCTTTATCAACAAACTCATCCCGACCCGATCTACATACATCAATCAAATCAGAACCCTCGAAGAAATTATATTCACCATAATCCCTACCTTTCAAAAATCCAATTATCTTAACTTTATTATCGTGACCAGCAGCTCTAACAGCTAAACCAGTTGCAGCGGTAGTTTTTCCTTTCCCATCCCCCATATATATTTGGACAAGGCCTTTTGAAAGCATAAACCCACCAAAGAAAATTTAAATTAAAGATATAAAAAACATCTGATCAGATTCTATAAATTAACCTAAAATATAATTGATTCCTTAAAAATTATTATCAGTATCAATTTAATGTAAAAACAATTGAAATACTTTCCAACCTGAAGGAAGAAAACTTACATATCTCCAAACTCTTACAAATAGTTTAAAATTATTTATGGGTTTTTGATGATTATTAATCTAGATTTAAGAGCTTTTTTGTCTTTTATTGAGCCCAGACTTATGAATAAAATTTCTAGGAAATTATGATCTCACCAAATAAGTTAAATAGTTTTCAATTAGATAATAAGATCATAATCTTGGTGGAACGATGGATAAGCTTGTTATAGCAGAAAAGCCTAAAGTGGCTGACAGGATTGCTCATTCTCTTTCGAAGGATGCAGAGAAAAAGCGTAGTAAGAGAGTAAATTATTACGTTTTAAACAAGGATGGTGAAAAAATTGTGGTTTCACCAGCTGTTGGACATCTTTACACTTTGAAGAACAAGGAAGCGATTAAGGATTATCCTTATTTTGATATTGATTGGGTTCCAACTCCTAAGGCTAATAGTAAAATGAAGTATGTATATAATTATATTAATAAGATGAAAGAATTGTCTAAGGATGTTGATGATTTTGTTATTGCTTGTGATTATGATCTAGAAGGAGAGGTTATAGGTTATAATGCATTAAGGTTTGCTTGTGATTCTTCACTAGCCTCTACTAAAAGGATGAAATTTTCTTCATTAACTGAAGAGGAAGTAAATGAGGCTTGGGAGGATATGGGAGATCCTGACATTAATAGGATCGATGCCGGTATTTTAAGACATGAATTGGATTGGATTTGGGGTATGAATATATCGACTGCCCTTTCTTCTTCTTATCAGGCATTTAATGAGGATGGATTTGCTAAATTATCTTCAGGTAGGGTTCAGGGGCCTACCCTAAGATTTTTGGTTGATAGGGAAAGAGAAATTCAGGATTTTGATCCTACTCCTTATTGGGAGTTGTTCGCTGAACTTGAAAATGGATTAGAAGCTAAATATGAAGATAAAATTTGGGATGAAGAAAAAGCAGATACTATTATGGAAAGTTTTGAAGATAAAATACTTGTTAGTAATATTAAAAAAAGAAATTATAAGAAAAGCCCTCCTGCTCCATTTAATTTAGGTGATTTACAAGGTGCTGCATATAATAATTTCAATTATTCTCCGAAAAAAACTCAGGGAATTGCACAAGATTTGTATGAAGATGGTTTAATTTCCTATCCAAGAACATCTTCTCAGAAACTTCCTAAAGATTTTGATAAAAAGAAAAATCTTAAGAAGATTTCTAAGATTAAAGATTACGAAAACATAGTTAAAAATTTATTAAAGGGTAATTTAATACCTAATGAAGGTAAAAAGAGTGATCCAGCTCATCCTTGTATTTATCCGACAGGAGAAAAACCTAAAAACTTAAGTAAGGAACAAAGGAAAGTTTATGATTTAATAACTCGTAGATTTCTAGCAACTTTCGGAGATGAAGCTGTTAGAAGATCTACAAAGGTCACACTAGGAGATGAACATAAATTCTTTACTAGAGCTAGAAAAACTGTTAAAAAAGGTTGGTTAAGTATTTACGGTAAATATAAAAATTTGAAAGAAACCGAAATTCCTGATATGAAGGAAAACTCCTTATTACCTTTAAATAACATTAAAAAAGAAGAGAAGGAAACAAAACCTCCGTCTAGATATACTCCTTCATCCGCAGTTAAAAAAATGGAAAAATTAAATATTGGGACTAAGGCAACCAGAGCCAATATTATTGATAAACTTTATGATAGAAACTATGTATCCGGTAAAAGCTTAAAAGTTACTACTTTAGGTATGAAAGTTGTAGAAGCGCTTGAAGAATACGCTTCTGAATTTCTATCACCTGAACTTACAAGAAAATTTGAAGAAGAATTAGAAAAAGTTAGAGAAGGGAAAATGAATAAAGAAAAAGTATTAAATGAATCTAAAGAAGAACTTAAACAAATTCTAGAAAAAATTAGGAAAAACGAAAAGAAAATCGGGGAAACTTTAAACAAAGCAGTCAGAGCAGCAAGAAGAAACAAAAGAACATTAGGAAAATGTCCAAAATGTGGAGAAGACCTAATCTGGATAAGATCAAAAAAGACTGGAAAAAGATTTGTAATATGCACTAACGAGGATTGTGATGTATCTTACCCACTACCACAAGATGGTAAAATCTACTCCACTGACAAAACCTGTGATGAATGCGGTACTCCAATAATAAAAGTAAGAGGCAAAAAAAACTTCCAAATGTGTCTTGACCCTGACTGCCCAACAAAAGATGACTGGAATTAAATTATTACCGAGAAGTTCCATTCCTAAATCTCTAATATAGTTGAGGGATGAATCGGAATACCTGTAAGATCTAATGCCTTATTGTGATTTTTGTTAAAAAATTTTCAGCTTATAAGCCTAGTTTGAGTAGGTAAGTACTCAGGCAATAGGTTTCACCGCAATGAATACGTGATAGGGTTGGGACGGGTTTATGTGGTCGAACCCATAATCAAGGCGTAATAGTGATTGCTTGGGGATGTAAAGTGAAAGTCCTTGGAACCTGCAATACTGGTAAACCTTGTCTACCTCATCCAGACTATTCAGTAGCAAGGCACTAAAATAATCTTGATTTTGGTCTTCCAATGAATGGAAGCTCCTTCCTCAATCTTTAATCAAGTTAGAAGAGAAGTTCACCTATTAACAAACGAAATTTAAAAATCTTTATTATTGTAAGAATAATTTTTATTATTCAATTAAACAAAAGATTTAATAAAATAAGATACTTATATTAATTGATAATATGGCAAACTTACCTAATCGACTTAGACCAGTTCATTTAATCATAGTACTTCTTGCTATTATACTAGGGATAGGACCGTTACTAGGGTTCTATACAGACTACTTATGGTTCGGAGCAGTCGGGTACAGATCAGTTTTCACTAAAAAAATTACTTGGCAAATATTAACATTATTAATTGGGTTCCTGTTGTCCTTCATATTCTTGTATCTAAATATCAGATTTGCAAGGAACACTATAGAAGGTATACTGAGCACAATGGGATTCCAGTATACGGAAATAGATGGTAGGTTAATATTAGCCGGAACAGGAATTTTATCATTTTTATTCGGACTAACATTTAGTGGAAACTGGGAAACAATACTTCTATATTTAAATAAAACTCCTTTCGGAGTTACAGAACCAGTACTGAATAAGGATGTAGGTTTTTATATATTCCAGATCCCCTTCTTAGATCTGATAAGAACAATATTCCTTGGACTATTTTTCATCTCCATAGTTATAACTGGAATAATATACGCCTACAGAATTGGCCCAATATTGCTACCTGAAGAAGATATCATCAATAGCATACCAACAAAAGTTCTAATTCATATTTCGATTTTACTTGGAGGGATTTTCGGTCTAATAGCATTTGGATTCTACCTTAATAGATTCGAAGTACTTTTTTCAGAACAAGGGGTAGTCGCTGGAGCAGGATTCACTGATGTGAACATAAGACTACCAATATTCATTATTCTAACTATACTCTCAGCAATCACTGCCTTAGCACTAGTGGCTAATATAAAACTTAAAGATGTGAGAATTCCACTCGCCGGAATAGGTCTTATCATAATATTCTTGTTAGCCGGATCAGTAGTGCCTGGAGTTTATCAACAACTTAGAGTAACTCCAAACGAATTACAACTTGAAGAACCATACTTACAGAATAATATTGATTACACAAGAGAAGCATTCGGATTATCGGAGATCAAAGAAAAAGAATTTGAAATAGATGCAAACTTAACAACTGAGGATCTAGAAGGAAACGAAGATGTAATAGAAAATATTCGAATTTGGGATCGAAGAGCATTAATACAAACATATAGACAGCTACAACAAATAAGAACCTATTACACCTTCAACGATGTAGATACAGACCGATACCACGTGAATGGAGATTACAGACAATACATGATTTCCGCCAGAGAACTGAATTTAGATGCGCTCGATCCTAGTGCTAGTACATGGATAAACGAGAAACTGGTTTACACCCACGGATATGGGTTAGTAATGAATCCAGTCAGTGAAAAAACTCCAGATGGCCGTCCTAATCTTGTTCTTAGGGACATACCCCCAACTGGAGATTTTCAAATAGAGAACCCTCGAATCTACTACGGGGAAGGAACAAATTCATACAAACTAGTTGATACCGGAAGATCAGAATTTGATTATCCAAGATCAGGTGAAAACGCCTTTAATAACTACGGAGGTACTGGAGGAGTTCAAATAAACTCATTCATCAGAAAATTCGTTTACATGATAAGATTCGGTGAAATTAAATTTTTATTAAGTGATGAAATTACAAGTGGATCCCAATTAATGTATGATAGACAAATACAACAAAGAGTTGAAAAAATCGCTCCATTCCTCTCGTACGATAGTGATCCCTACCCTGTAATGCATGATGGAAAAATAAAGTGGATAATAGATGCTTACACGACCGCCGAACGTTATCCTTACTCTGAAAGATATCAAGATTTAGGTTACAACAACATTAATTACATGAGAAACTCAGTCAAAGTCGTAATAGATTCATATGAAGGATCTGTTGACTTTTATATGATCAATAAAGAGCCTATAGTTGAAACCTACTCCAAAATCTTCCCAGAACTATTCAAAGAATATTCAGAAATGCCTCAAGAATTAAAGAACCATATAAGGTATCCAAAAGACTTTTTCAAAGTTCAAATGGATCTTTACAGAAATTACCACATGAAGGATCCAGCTACATTCTATAACAAAGAAGATGCATGGGAAATTCCAACAGAGAACTATAGAGGAGACACCATAAAAATGGAACCATACTACTTACTTTCAGAACTACCAGATAAAAACGAACTTGAATATCTATTAGTACAACCATTTACACCCAGAAACAGGCAAAATATGCTTTCATGGGTAGCTGCAAGAAGTGACGAACCAAATTACGGAGAAATAAATCTATACGAATTCCCAAGAGGACAATTAGTTTACGGACCTAACCAGATCGAATCAAGAATCGATCAAGATCCAGAGATATCTGAACAACTAACTCTCTGGGGTCAAACAGGATCAAGCGTGATAAGAGGAAATCTACTAGTAATACCAATAGGTAACTCAATACTATATACTGAGCCAATTTTAATAAGTGCAGAACAATCAGAGATACCTGAATTAAGAAGAGTAGTAGCATCATCGGGACAAAATACAGTAATGGAGGAAAACCTACAACAATCTCTTCAAATGCTTATACAAGGAAAAATTGAAGATGGAGGAGATGGTGAAACTCCAATACCTGGAACTGCCAAAGAACTAGCCCAACAAGCTTTAGAGCATTACAACAGAGCCCAAGAGTACTTACAAGAAGGTAATTGGACTGGATATGGTCAAGAAATAGAAAAAGTTAGAAACCTATTAGATCAACTATCCAATACTCTAGGAAACCAGACAATAGGTAACCAAACCTTAGATTAATCTCTATCTCTTTTCTTTTATAACATATTTTTATAACCCAAAAAATAATATATCCTCCATAAAATAATATCACAGATAATTAATTCAGATGGTGAAAAGATGGAAAGTGGTACAAGAATTAGAATTACTACAGAAGATGAAAATGAACACATCGGAGTAGTAATGCCAAGCTCAAATAAAACTCATTTAGTTATTAAACTAGAAGACGGTTATAATATAGGAATTAAGAAAGAAAAGATCAAAGATAAAGAAATTATAGGTGAAATAACTAGAGGAGAATTTGAAGGGGAAAAGCCTGAAAGAGATCCTGAATTACCAAACATCTCGATATTAGGTACAGGAGGCACTATAGCGTCTAAAGTAGACTATGAAACTGGAGGAGTTCATCCTGCTTTTTCAACCGAGGAATTAGCCCTATCTTTTCCTGAAATGTTTGAAATTGCAAATATTGAACCGGAATTAATCCTTAATATTTTTAGTGAAGACATGGAACCGAAATATTGGAAGAAAATGGCTTTAAATATAAAAGATAAGTTAAATTCTGGAAAAGACGGAGTTGTTATTGGTCATGGTACAGATACGATGGGTTATACCGGTGCAGCATTATCCTTCATGTTAAAGAATTTATCCGGACCTGTAGTACTAACAGGTAGCCAAAGAAGTAGTGATAGACCCAGCAGCGACTCAGCCCTTAACCTTATTTGTTCTACAAAACTAGCTACAACAGATCTTGGGGAAGTAGCAGTCGTTATGCACGAATCTATGGATGATGAATATTGTGCAGCTCATAAAGGTACTAAAGTCAGAAAAATGCATACATCAAGAAGAGATGCATTTAAATCTATTAATGAGAACCCTATTGCTAGAATAAACGAAAATAAAGTAGAATTCCTACAAGATTATAATAGAGTAAACAATGAGGAAACAATAGCTAAAACAGAAATGGAGGAAAAAGTAGCCTTGGTAAAATTATACCCTGGAGTCACTAAGGAAGTAATCCATCATTATATTGATAAAGATTACAAAGGACTTATATTAGAAGGAACTGGACTAGGTCATACCCCCAATAAATTGATAGAATCTTTAGAAAGAGCAATTGAAGAAGAAATTCAAATTTATATGTCATCACAATGTTTAAATGGTCGTACAAATTTAAATGTTTATTCAACAGGAAGAAAACTTAAAGAAGCTGGCGTAATCCCCTTAGAAGACATGTTATCAGAAACAGCATATGTAAAGTTAATGTGGGTGCTCGGACAAACAAAGAACAAAAAAGAAGCAGAAAAATTGATGAATGAAAACTTAGCAGGTGAAATCACTCCCTATACAAAACCTAACACCTACAATACTCATAATAAATTAGGAAAATAATGAAAATATCAAAGAATTTATCATCCTCTCTGGGGCAACTTGGAAAGCTACTAATAATGATAGGAATATTGTTATTAGTTCCTATACTAGTAGCTATATATTACTCTGAATGGATGTATGACTCTACAAATATCTATTTAGGATACCTAGTACCTGCATTTTTATCTATTTCAACTGGATATTATTTAATAACAAAATTTGAAATCAGAGACCTAAATTTGATCCAAGGATTATTACTAACTGGATTAGCTTGGATTATTTTATCAATTTTCGGTTCACTACCTTTCATCTTAATAGCTGATATGAGTGTCATAAACGCCTATTTTGAAACAGTTAGCGGATTCACTACTACCGGAATTACTATGATAACAAACATCAATTCACTACCTAAGTCCACTATTTTTTGGAGAGCTATCATACAGTGGATTGGAGGTCTTGGAATAATAACATTCTTCCTTTTCATCGGGGGAAAGGGTATCTCAGAGCACAGTCTTTTTCGAGGCGAATCTCATAAGATTAAGTCAAGCCAACCTGTACCAAATATTGCTAGAACAATTAAAATATTATGGATTATTTATGGAAGTTTTACTGTTTTAATGGCTTTATTACTTTGGATACAAGGAGTTTCCTTATTTGACGGTTTAACACATGCTTTTACAGCCCTGTCTACTGGAGGATTTTCCCCACATGATGCTAGTATTGGATTCTATAGGGAAAATGGGTTTGCAAATTTCAAATTAATAGAATATACTATAACTTTCTTCATGTTTTTAGGTGGAACAAATTTCGTTATACATTACAGGTTCTTCAAAGGCGAAATAAGCTCATTATGGGATAACCTGGAAATGAAATTATGGTGGATTATCATATCAGGTTCTACAGCATTAATAATGTTTGAAGCATATAATCCTGGAGTTAATTTAGAATCATTATTCAGAAACACAATATTCCAAGTTGTTTCAATCGGAACAACCACCGGATACGAAACACAGTGGATAGGTAGTAACTATTTCCCAGCTATTGGAAAACAGATCTTCTTAATTTTAATGGTTATTGGAGGGTGTGTTAATTCTACCGGAGGAGGAATAAAAGTTAAAAGACTTGGTATAATGATTAAAGGTTCTTGGAATAGAATAAAAAGATTTTCACGACCTAGAAGAATGTTAAGCCCCTTGATGATCGATGGGGAACAAGTAAATGAAAATCAACTTGAAAGAGTTTTTGTAATTTTCACGATTTGGATTTTTTTGCTCGTGATTGGTGGGTTCGTGACAGCACTACTCTCAAATCATAACCCATTTCAATCATTCTCAGGCATGTTTTCAGCCTTAGGAAATATAGGGCCTAGTTTTATGACCGTATCCGAAGTTGTAAATCTTAATCCTGTTGTAAAGATATTATATATTTTCGGAATGTTGGTTGGCAGACTTGAAGTAATTCCAATATTCGTTTTGTTTAATAAGGAGATATGGAGGAGATAATAGGTGATAATATGTATATAATTGTAGCAGGCGCAGGTATGGTAGGTAGAAACGTTATTAAAGAATTAGTTCAAAGGGGACATGACGTAGTTGCAATAGACCAAAATAAAGAAGTATGCGAAAAAATCAGTACCACAACAGGAGCAAAAGTACTACATGGGGACGCATCAGAATTAGGGGTTTTAAGAGACGCAGGAATAGATAGATCCGATGTATGCATAGGATTAATCGGAAAAGATTCAGCTAACTTAGCATTTACAATTCTATCCGAAGGATTTGATGTGCCGAATATATTAGTAAGAATGAAAAATCCCTCCTATAAAGACGCCTATCTTAGAGCTGGAGCTCACAAAATAATAAATATGGTAGAATTATACATGGATAATCTATTAATGGAAATAGAACATCCCTCAATGAAAAGAGTTGCCAGATTAGGAGAAGGAAAGGCATCAATTGTGATCGTAGAAATTCCAGAAGATTCACCAACAGAAGCAATGAGTATCGCTGAAATAACAAAAAAAGACAAATTCCCTAAAAACACCGTATTCGCAGGAATATTTAGAGAAGATGATTTTATAGTCCCACGAGGAGATGAAAGAATACAAGAAAATGACAGAGTATTCTTATCAGGAGACTCAGAAAGCATAAGACAAGCATCAGAATTTCTAGGAGTAAAATAAACCAAATAAGATAAAAATAATAGAAAAAAATGAAAATAAATGATAAGATGGCAATTAAAGCAGAAGTTATAAAAATTGAAGGTAAATGCCCAGTCCATAACCTTAAAGACAAAATAGTAATAGAAGGACCTCAAATCAATCTAAAAAAGACAGATTCAGTATGTGTACACGCACTACCAAATCTACTACACTACAACATTGCATTAAACAAAGGAATAAATCCCAAAGAGTTGGGGCTCTCTAAAAAAGAAGATAAGGCTTTCATACAATGCCCAGATCCAGGGCCTCCATTTACAGACGGAGGGACAGTCACATACAAAATACAAAGGAAAAAGGAATAAGATAAATATGGATAAATTTGGGGAATTCATATTAAAATACCTGAAGGGAAAAAATTGGAACACTTTATTAGAAGTAGGTATTGGATTTAATTTTAAAACTCTTAAATATTTAATAACTAATACAGAAAAAAACAAAAAAATTATAATAATAGAAAAAAACAAGAGAGCAACAAAAAAAATAAGAGAATCAATAAATAATCAAAAAATAAAAATTTTAAACACAAAAATTAGCACATCATACAATCCAAAAGATAAAATAGACTTATTATACTCAGTAAGACCTAACCCAGAATTAATTCAACCCTTAAAAAAGATTTCAAATAAAAATGAATCCCCACTACTAATAAGACCTTTCACAACAGATGAATACAAAAAAGACCTAGAACTAAAGAACCATAAAGGCCTACCAATACTAATATATCAAAATGAATAAGCTAAAAAAACTAAATTAAAGTGTTAAAATGATAATAGGGGGAATAGACGAAGCTGGACGAGGACCAGTGATAGGTCCACTAATTATAGCAGGAGTTACCTTTAAAAAGGATAAAATTAATAGATTAAAAAGAATTGGAGTCAGAGATTCAAAAAAAATCAACCCAAAAAAAAGAAAAAATTTAGAACCACAAATAAAGGATCTAGCAAATGAATACTACATAAAAGAGATAAGCCCAAAAAAAATAGACGAAATAATGGCAAAAAACTCCTTAAACCAACTTGAAACCATAGAATTTACCAAAATCATAAAAAAATTAAAATCAGACAAATTATACTCAGATTACATAGACAAAAACTCTAAATACAAACTTGAAAATTCTAAAAAAGAAATTATTGTAAAAAAGAAAGCCGATGACCTTTACCCATCAGTTTCAGCAGCATCAATTCTAGCAAAAGTGAAAAGAGATCAAACAATTGACAAAATAAACAATAAAACAAAAGAAGGACCTGAAATTGGTAGTGGATACCCCTCAGACAAAAAAACCCAAGAATTCCTAAAATGGTGGTATAAAAACAACAAAGAATTCCCTAACTTCGTTCGAAAATCTTGGAAAACATTAGATAAAATAAGAACCGCAATTGAAACTCAAAAACTTATTAACTAAATTAAAAATTTAAAATCAATGAAAAT
This sequence comes from uncultured Thermococci archaeon, assembly GCA_964398955.1. Classification (GTDB taxonomy): domain Archaea; phylum Methanobacteriota_B; class Thermococci; order Thermococcales; family CAYNOZ01; genus CAYNOZ01. The sequence continues at coordinate 12,206 of CAYNOZ010000037.1, forward strand.
AACTAAACAATTATTCACTAAGTGTTCAAAAATTAAAAATTCAATTATCTTACATAATTTTAAATTATAAAATATTTACAGACTCATCTCCGCAAAAAAACTTAACTAAAAGTACTTTTAATAATATCTTCAACTTTTTGAGTTTATAAATTTTGCTCTTCAGATCAGAAAAAATCATTTATATTATAATTGTAAGAATATGTCTTGAGGGTAATACATGAATCATAAGGAAAAAGCTTCTGAAATTAGTGAACTGGCGAATCAGCATGATAAATGGAGACATTCGACACTAAATATGATAGCAAGTGAAAATATTACATCTCCTGAAATTTTGGAACTTAATTCTAGTTCTTTGATGCATAAATATGCTGAGGGATGGCCTAAGCAACGACATTATCAAGGCTGTAAGTATTTTGACGAAATTGAGCTTAAAGGTATAGAAAACTTTAGTAAATTGTTTAATTCAGATTTTGCTGATTTAAGGCCTATTTCCGGTACTAATGCTAATCAGGCTATGTTTTTTGGTCTGACTGATATAGGAGATACATTAATGGCTCTCCATACTTCAGATGGTGGACATATTAGTCATGCTAAATTCGGTAGCGCCGGTATGCATGGTTTGAATGTGGAATTTTTTGAGTATAATGAAGAAGAAATGAACATTGATATTGATAAAACTGCTAAAAAGATTAGGGAAAAAGAACCTGACTTGGTTTTATTTGGTGCATCATTATACCCCTTTCCTCATCCAGTTGAAGAATTAAAATCAGTAGTAAAAGAGATTGGAGGAAAAGTGGCATATGATGGAGCTCATGTTCTTGGTTTAATAGCTGGAGGACAGTTTCAAGACCCTCTAGAGGAAGGTGCAATGGTTTTAACCGGTTCAACTCATAAGACATTTCCTGGACCTCAAGGAGGGGTAATATTATACAATGAGAAGGTTGCTGAAGAGTTACAACCCAAAATTTTCCCTGGAGTTGTAAGTAACCATCACCCCCACCATGTTGCTGGAAAAGCCTTTACCGCTGCAGAAATGCTTGAATTTGGAGAAGACTATGCAAAACAAACGATTGAGAATGCTAAAAAGTTTGCAGAGTTTTTGTCTGAAAAAGGATTTAAAGTTGTTGGAGAAAGCAAAGGATATACTGAATCTCACCAGGTGATTGTTGATGTTTCAGAAGAAGGCGGAGGCAAGTGGGCAGCAGAAACTTTAGAGGAAGCTAACATAATTCAAAATAAAAATCTGTTACCTTGGGATCCAACAGAAAAAGTAGAGGATCCAAGCGGTTTAAGACTAGGTGTGCAGGAATTAACTCGATTAGGAATGAAAGAACGTCAGATGGAAGAAGTAGCTAATTTCTATAGACGAGTTATAATTGATGAGGAAGATCCGAGTAAAGTTGGTGAAGATGTGAAAAACTTTAGAAATCAGTATCAGGAAGTTAAATATACTTTTGAATAGTGAAATAATGAAATTCCCTTTTTTCTTATTAATTCCTTTAGTTTTAGCCTTTTATGATACATTTTATTTTTTTGTATTTTTAATTTCCAAAATTAAAGAAGATCATAGTACTAAATTTGAAAATCTTCCAGAATTAACAGTTATCGTAGTGGCAAAAAATGAGGAAAGAACCATTAAAGATAGTGTTTTATCAATAATAAATCAAGAATACCCAAATTATGATTTAATCGTTATAGATGATGGTAGTACTGATTCAACTTGGAAAAAAATTAGTAATTTATCAAATAAGTATTCTAACTTAAAAAAGATTAGAACTAAAGGATTAGGAAAATGGAAATGCTTAAACATTGGAATTTCTAAAACAAGAAATGATATTGTTACTATTGATGCTGATACTATCTTAAAAGAAAATGCATTATTACACATCGGAAGTAAACTAAAAAATTATGACTTGGTAGCAGGAAATTTAAGAGTTAAAAGGAATAATTTTTTATCAAAAATTCAAGCAACTGAACACTTGAGAATATCTATGTTTAGGGAATACGAAGCATTATTTGACAAAGTTAGTATGGTTCCAGGAGCTATTGGAGGATACAAAAGAGAAATCTTCAACCATATCCAATTCGAAGATTCTTTAACAGAAGATTTTAATTTGTTCACTAAAGCCCAAAAAAAGAACTATTCAATAGCTTATGCTTCAAATGCTAAAGCAGTAACAAAAATGCATAAAACCTTCAAAGAACTTTTAAACCAAAGATTACGATGGAGCATCGGAAATCTTGAAACTATAAACATATTCAGCAAAAAATTTACCAAAATTATTTTAGGAGATATATTAGCCTTCCTAGATCTACTAACATATTTACTATTAATATTAAACCCAATAATCATATTATTTTTCATTTACGAAACCATGATGATACTAATTATTAATTGGATCGAAGAAAAATCCATTTGGCTAGAAAATATCTTATACCCCCTAACATTACTAATATTATCCTTAATCTACTTATCCTCAAGCATTCATGCATATTGGAAAATTATAATAGGAAATAATACAAATCGAGAATGGTGATGAGATGGATCTAGTGAAATTTGAAGGAGCCGAAATTTTAACTGATAAATTAGAAGAACTAAACGGTTGGAATTATGACGGAAATAAAATAACCAAAACTTATTCAGGACCCAAACTCGAATATTACATAAAGATAGATTTAGACAGCAAAAACGAAAAGATAGAACATATAATTATAAAAACTCCAAAAAAAGGTCGAATCAGTTACCATGAATTACCACAAAAAATACATGATAAAATAGAAAGATTCCTAAGATTTTTAATCTCAGAACCTTCTTCATAAATCATAAAAACCAGGATTGTTAGTGATCAGAAGTCAGAAAAAATACGGCTGAAATT
>CAYNOZ010000038.1:0-3326 GCA_964398955.1 uncultured Thermococci archaeon
TTTCTTCTTTTCTGTAGATTTCTGTTTGCTGTGGTTGTGTTTGTGCTATTGGTTTGCCTTTCTTTAGTACTAGTTTTCTTGAAGCGTTTGTTCTTAATGTGTTAAAGGCGTCTGGACTATTATAAACTACTATTGATCCTTTGTTTCCTTCTTTTATTCCGTATTTTTTAGTTTGGAATATTCTGGCGTTATTTTTGGTTAGCATTTTCCAGAGGTCTGGGACATCATTGTATCCGCTCATATGGGCATAGTGGATTAAGATGTAGGCTGCGTCTAACATGTCTGCTTTTCCGTAGTGGTACCATGGGTCCATTACTGAGTCATGTCCTATTCCAACTGGTATTTCTGCTTCAAGTAGTTGATCTATTCTAGTATGGCCTCTTCTTCTTGGATAGTCATCGTAACTTCCCATTAATACGGAGTTATCTGGTGGATTGGTAATAATATTTATGTTAGCTCTTTGTAGCATGCTAATTAACTTATCGGCGTATGAATTGTTGTATGAATGCATTGCTGTTGTATGGCTTGCTGTTACTATTTCTTCTAATCCTCTTTTTATTGATTCGCTTGCTAGTACTTCGGTGAATCTGGATTGAGGATCGTCTGTTTCATCTATATGAATATCAATTATTCTATTATGTTTTTCTGCAAGGTTTAATGCGTATTTAACATCTTTTACTCCATCTTCTCTTGTATGTTCATTATGTGGGATACCACCAACAACATCTGCTCCCATCTCAACAGCCTCTCTGTGCAGATCCTCATTTTCTTCGCTTGTGAAGATTCCGTCTTGTGGGAAGGCCACTACCTGCAGGTCAACAATGTCACTTATTTCATCTTTAAGTTCTATTAAAGCTTTTAAACCTGTTAAAGAATTTTGTGTGGAATCGGCATGTGTTCTAATCTTGGTAACTCCATGAGAAGCATACCACTCAGCTGTTTTCGTAGCCCTTTTCTTTAACCCTTCTTTTGTGATATCCTTCTTTCGTTCACCCCATATATTAATTCCTTCAGCTAAAGTTCCTGAAGAATTCCACCTAGGTTCACCTGCAGTTAAAGTAGCATCCAAATGACAATGTGGTTCAATTAAAGTGGGACTAACTAAACTACCTTCAGCATCAAACCTTTGATCCTCATCAAAATCCTGCAAATCTCCTTCACCAGCGTCTGCTACCCGATCAATAACACCATCCCTAATCTCGATATCGTGAATTTCATTTGATGAATTAGAATAATCCAAAATATTTGCATTATGTACAATAAAATCTTTTCCTGAATTCATAATTACACCTCAAAAAATAATTAGAGAGAAAAATAAAATATTAATTAATTATTTATTCTAAGAATCCTTCGATTTCAAGTTTTTCAGGTTCTTCTTTAACGTTATTAGTTGGTAGTATGCCTGGTTTTTCTAATAGGTGATGTCCTACTATTTGTATTACTATAGCTACTATGATTCCGTTTAATGATGTAAGTCCAGGGAAGATTTGTGGTGCAGATACTCCTGGTATGAAATCTCCAGATGTTAGGACTGCTACTGCTGCTCCGATTATATATGATAGTATTGATAGCCATCTTACTTTTGCAAATTCTACATCTTTCATCTTTGGAATGTCCATGCGCCATATTAGTAAGAAGTCGGCTATTATGACTCCTCCTAGTGGGGGTACGTATTGTCCTAATATGTTTAGCCATGGTAATAATAAGTTTCCTGCTCCTAGTAGTGTTAGGATTATTCCTACTGTTCCTCCTGCTAGTACGAATGGTCTTTTTCTATCGAAGTTGAAGGCTTCACTTCCTGCAACTCCGAATGCATATGCTGCATTGTCGTTTGTGGTCCATACATTAAGTGCTAAAGCTATTAAACCTATGAGTCCAAGTCCTTGTGCTGTTAGAACTGCGAATAGGTCTCCTCCAGTTTCAGGATATACTGATCCTCCAACTGCTCCACTTATGAATAAAAACCCGTTTCCTAAAAGAAAAGCTATCAGACCAGCCCAGAAACCGACCTTAGTTGTTTTAGCGAATCTAGCCCAGTTAGGAGCCTGAGATCCACCACTCGCAAATGTACCAACTACAATAGTAACAGCAGTACCGAATGTCATCCCTCCACTACCTGAACTACTTAATAAGGCCCCGATTCCACCAACTTCTCCAATCGCGATGAAAATTGAGAGAACTCCAATAACTATTAGCGCTGGTACTGAGACTTTAGAAAGCTTTTCCATTCCACTGTACCCAAAGTATGCAGTTGAAAGGTGTAGAATACCCCAGACTAGTAACAATATTTCAATTCCTAAACCTGAAATCCCGAAGAAATTTGCTGTAGGCAAAGCAATCATCGGTATAGTAACACCGAACCAACCTACCTGTGTTCCACCGAGTAGTAGGTCAGCCCATTTAGCTCCAACTTTTCCAAATGTGTATCTTGAAAGCATGACAGTTGTTAAACCGGTTTTAGCCCCTATCCCACTTAAAATAGCAACATAAACTCCTAAGATAACGAAACCTACGATCATTGCTGGTAACATGTTTCCGAATCCCATGGAGTTACCTACATTAGATCCGGCGTACATAGTTCCAACAAAGAATACGAAACCAAGTAGAACAGCGGAAATACTGAATAAGCCTTTTCTTTCTTCTTTTGGGACGTGATCAATTGGCCAATCTGGATCAGGTAATTCTTCTTTACCGAAGATGAATCTCCTCAAAGTAGAAGATCCAGAATCCGACAAATTATCACCTTACTTAAACCAGTAAACATAAAACTTTTATAAACTTTTCGTTTCAATTAATCCAAAAAATTTACTAAATTACAAAAAATAAAAATAAATTTAAATTAAATTCAACTCGAAAAACTAACCACAGTTAAAATACCACTATGGACATATAATTTAACATAAACTAAGGAAACGATCCAGGCTCTAAAATTTTATGATAATATCAATAAACTATCAAAATCTTCTTATTAATTAAAACAAGTGAAGTCAACATTTTCTCGTAAGAACCAATTTTTTAAACCATAAAAATTAAGTTACTAGAATTTCTCTTACTTTACTTAATTCAAAAGAAAAATATTAAAAGTAGGTCTCTTATTAGTAAATATAATTCGAGTATTCGCTAATCTAACCAAGTAAGTTACTCATCATCTTTTAGTTTATAATTAACTAAATTCAATCTCAGAACCTTTAAAATCCTGATATAGTTTATTCAAAGTTCAAGTTTAATGATTAATGGTTTATTGGGTAAATAGGTAGTTTTAGTTTGACTTATTTGTGAGATGTTTGGAAAATGATTGATGATGTTCTTGAGTCTGGTTTATCGGA
>CAYNOZ010000038.1:3336-4607 GCA_964398955.1 uncultured Thermococci archaeon
AACATTCTTTCGTAAGAACCAATTTTTTTAAATCATAAATAATAAAATTCCTAGAATTCCATTTTTTTACTTAATTCAAAAGAAAAATATTAAAAGTAGGTCTCTTATTAATAAATATAATTAGACTATTTACTAATCTAACCAAGTAAGTTACCCATCATCTTTTAGTTTATAATTAACTAAATTCAATCCAAGAACCTATAAAATCTTTATATGGTTCATATACAATCCAAGTTTAATGATTTAATGAATTGATAGGTAATTGTTGTTTAATTTTTTTGTGAGATGTTAGGAAAATGATTGTTAATGATCTTGAGTATGATTCATCGGAGCTTGGTTTAGGTACTCATCTTTGCAGTATTTATAGGAATAAAATAGAGCAGCTTTCTGCGTTATCTTCTTTTATGTCTCATGGAATTGAGAGAAATGAAAAGTGTTTATATATTTTTGATGATAATTCTAAGTCTGAGGTTATTGAAACTTTTAAGGATCTAGGATTTGATGTTGAAAGATTTATTGATTCTGGCCAATTTAGGTTTTTAACTAAGAGAGAGTCTTATCTTAAAGATGGAGATTTTCAGCCTGAAAAAATGATTGGGTTGCTCAAAGATTTTCAGAGAAAGGCTGAAGATGAGGGATTCGATGGTTTAAGGGTTTCAGGTGAAATGACTTGGTTCTTTAATGATATTAGCAGTGTAAATAGTTTGATGAAATATGAATCTATGCTTAATGAGTTCATTCCAGGTAGTAATACTGTTGTCTTGTGCCAATATAATGAGAATAGATTTCCTCCTGAGATTCTTGTTGATGTTCTTAGAACACATCCTAAGGTTCTTATTTATGATAAGTTACATGAAAATCCTTATTTTATGCCTCCTAAGATTTTTGAAGCTGAGTTAAATGATGAAGTTACTAGTGACCATTATGAGTCAATGAAGAATAATATTATTGAACGTAGTAAACTATTGAAAGAAAGGAATAAGGCTAGGAAGCGATTAAAAGAGAAAAATATTCGAATGGAAACTTTATTCGGTAATTTACCTGGTATTGCTTATCGTTGTTTGAATGATCGGGATTGGACTATGAAGTTTATGAGTGATGGTTGTAAGGAGTTAACTGGTTATCCGCCTGAGGATATTATTGATAATAGTAAGTTAGCTTATGCTGATTTGATCGTTCCTGAGGATCGAGAAGGGGTATGGGGGGAAATTCAAGCTTCTTTAAAGAATAAAGAATCTTTTAAATTGAATTATAGGATAAGAACTAAGGAT
>CAYNOZ010000038.1:4707-14068 GCA_964398955.1 uncultured Thermococci archaeon
TCTCCTCAATTTGATGAAGAAGGAAATCTTTACAGAGTTATTACTACTTTTAAAGATATAACAGAAAGAAAAAAAGCTGAAGATAAATTCAGATCATTATTTAACAATTCACCAGTAGCAGTATGGGAAGAAGATCATTCGGAACTAAAAAAATACTTAGAAACATTAAAGCAAGACAAAAACCTGGAAAAATACCTAGAAGGAAACACTGAAGAAATTAGAAAATGCCTCGATAAAATCAACTTTATAGATATTAATGATTATGGAGTAAACCATTATGAAGCCGATGATAAAGAAGAAATTTTCAATGATTTCCAAAAAACATTTACTGAAGAAGGTTTAAAAAATATTAAAGAAGAATTATTGGCTATTTCTAAAGGCAAGACCAGTTTCCAGATCAAAAAACCGTATAAAACATTAAAAGGAGATACTGGGCATGAAATTTTAGTGTATAGAGTACCTGAAGGATATCAAGATGACTTTTCTAGAGTTTACACTATTGAAATGGATATTACTAAACGTAAGGAAATGGAGGAAATAAAAGATCAAGCTGAGGAAATGTATAAATCCATTTTTGATGCGTTAAATGAAGCAATATTCATACTGAAAAGCGGAACAGATTATGGAAAAATTTTAGAAGTTAATCCGGCTGCAACTAGAATATTTGGCTATCCTAGAGAAGAATTAATTGGAGAGAACATTTTGAGTCTTGTTGCAGAAGATGAAGAAAAATTGGGAGAACCCACAGAATCTAGTAGGGAATTTATTCAAAAAAAGGTTGATAAAGACGGTAATAGTTTATGGTTAGAAGTTTCTGAAGTTCCATTCAATTATAGAGGAGAAAATACATATTTATCTATGCAAAAGAATATTACGGACGAAAGGAAAGCACAGGAAAGAAAGAACTTCCTCAATACCTTACTGAGGCAAGATTTAAGAAGTAAATTGCAATTGCTGATAGGTGAACTACAAATTCTTAAAGAAGATCTTAATCCACCTCAAAAATTAGAGAAAAGACTAAATAATGCTCTATATCAATCTAAAAATGTTCAAGAAACATTACAAATTGCAGACGAATTAAAAGAGATAGAAGAAACAGAATGGAAAACAACAAAAAACACAGAAGAACTAATAGAGCAAGCAATCAACGAAAACTCAGATCTAATTAAACAAAAATCTATTGAAATAAGAACTACCTTCTCTCAAGACTTATTACAAGTAGAAGGGGATTTTTCACTTCAAAAGCTGTTCAATAATCTGATAAAAATAAGATTAAAAAAAGAAGAAGCAAATAAAATGAAAATAGAAACAAAAGTCCTTAAAGATGATAAAGCACAAATAAAAATACAAGACGATGGTAACAAAATAAATGATAGAATAAAAGAACTACTAAACGGAGAAGCCTACACAGGAAAATCAAAAAGCGTAGGAGGGGCAAAATACTATATAATAAGAGAAATAGCAGAACACAACAACGCAAAAATTAGCATCACCGAATCAAACCTAGGAGGGGCAAAATTCACAATAAAATTAAAAACAGTATAAAAAACCAAAACAAACAGGAAAAAAATAAAAAATAATTGTATTAAATAATGTATCTCAAAGAATAACTTAGTAATGATTAATGCTTTAATAAATTGATGATCTATAATCGTTTTTTCGGATTCAGAGGATATAATGATGGAGGTTTCTAAGGAAATTAAAGTTTTATTGGTTGATGATGAAAAGGATTTTTTAGATCAGGAAAGAATATTTCTGAAAAAACAAAATAGTTATTTTAGCTTAAATTTATTTACCAATGCTAAAGATGGTTTAAAGAATTTTAGGAATTCTAATTATGATTGTGTTGTTTCTGATTATCAGATGCCTGGCATGGATGGATTAGAATTACTTAAAAAAATTAGAAAAGAATCAAAGGAAATTCCATTTATCATATTTACTGGTAAGGGAAGAGAAGAAGTTGCCGTCGAAGCTTTAAATCTCGGATCGGATAGATACATTCGAAAAGGTGGTAATCCGAAGTCCCAATTTGAAGTACTTGCTAAAGCAATAACTCAAGAAGTTAAACATTACAGAGCAGAACTTAAGCTAGCTAAAAATGAAAAAAAATATCATCGTTTGATAGAAACTACACAGGAATCTATTTTACTTCAAAATATGGATGGAAAAATAACATTTGCAGACCCTGGAAAGCTAAAGGATTATGGGCTTTCTAAAGACATTTTGGAGGGTTCTTACGTCAATGAATTCGTTCCAGAAGATCAAATTAAAATCATTAAAGGAAATCGTAAGATGAGAATCGATGGAGATCAGAGTTCTAATCTTTTTGAAATCGAAATTGTTACGGAAGATGGACAAAGAATCCCTGTTGAGGTTAGTTCTTCACCTTTAGTAGAGAATAATGAAATAAAGAAAGTAATATTATCTATTAGAGATATTAGTGAACGGAAAAGCCAGAAGAAAGATCTTAAAGAAAATATTAGAAAGTATCGTAATTTCTTTAAGACATCAAGAGATTGTGCCTTTATCATCTCAGAGAATGGTGAATGGATTGATATGAGTGATAATGCCCCTAACTTCTTTGGTTTTAATTCTAAAAAATCCTTGAAACAAGAAAGTATTAAGAGTTTGTCTGAAAGTACTCATGAATTGTCTAATTTTTTGAATTCGGTTAAGAATAATGGGTTTACTAAAGATTATCCTCTTAATTTCCTGAAAAAGAACGGTAATAAGATAAATACCTTGGTTACTGCAGTTCCATTTAAATCTGAAAGCGAAATTTCAGGTTTTCAAGGAACCATAAAAAATATTACTGAACAGAAGAATATTAAAGAAGAGTTAAGAAAAAGTAAAAGAAAGTTTAAAAAATTCTTTGATGAACTTAATTCAATAACCTTCATATCGGAACTAAATGGAGAAATTTTAGAAACAAATAACAAAGCTATAGAAGAGCTAGGATACTCAAAAGATGAAATTAAACAAATGAATATAATAGAAGATCTTTCGGTTCTAGATACGACTAAAGAAAAAATGGAAAAAAGAAACAAAAAGCTAAAAAATGGAGAATTGGTAACATTCAAAGATAAACTACAAAGAAAGGATGGAACAAAATTCAGAACTGAAGTTGAAGTAAATCCAATAATATTAGATGGAAAACTTAGAACAGCCTCAGTAAACAAAAACATAGAAGATAAAGAACAACTAAGAGACAAAATTCAAACAATATTATACGATTCTCCTAACATCATCATGGAATATGACCAAGAAGGAAATTACAAAAAAATTTACTCAAAATCTTCAAACCTACTATACGATAAAAAGAATAAAATGATTAATAAAAATGTTAAAGATATACTTCCGCAAAAATCTGCAAAAAAAGTTCTAGAATCTATTAAAAAGGCATTTAAAACTGGAAAAATCCAAAACACAAGTTTCAGTATAATGATCAACGGTCAGAAAAAATGGTTCTCAGAACACTTCACACTCATAGACAACGAAAACGTAGTAGTGTCAATCTCAAGAGATATAACAGATAGAAAACAGGCTGAAGAACGAGAAAAATTGTTACATACACTAATCAGACATGATGTAAGAAATAAATCTCAAACAGTTCAAGGATACTTAAACATGATACAAAATTACGAACTACCAAAAAACATAGAAAAACTAGTTCAAAACGCAAAAAAAGGAAGTAAAGAAAATATAAAATTAATAAACAAAGTATCAACACTCAAAAAATCTGATAAAGAAGAAAAAACAGAAATAAACGCATTCAAAAAACTAAAGAAAATAAAAAACCAATACAAATCAAAAAACAATAATAAAAACATAAAAATAAAAACTAATTGCCCAAAAAAAGACTGTAAAGTACAAGGAGGATCTCTTGTAACCGAAATCTTCAAAAACATAATCGAAAACTCAATAAAACACTCAAACGGAACAAAAATAAAAATCAAAGGAACAAAAACAGAAAAAAAAGCAATCATAACAATCGAAGATGACGGAAAAGGCATACCAGACAAAGACAAAGAAAAAATCTTCAACAAAGGCTACACAACAGACAAAGAAAAAGGAACAGGACTAGGACTATACCTAGCAAAAACCCTAATAGAAATCTACAACGGAGAAATCAAAGTAGAAAACTCCGAACTAGGAGGAACCAAATTCACAATAAAACTACAAAGAAAACAAGAAAACAAAACCCAAAAAACAATAAAGTCTAAAAGAAATTCAACTTAAAAAATTAAAAACAAACTGGACTGACTACCCTTTTATCTCATTTACAACCTTCATCGCAAAAATTCTGGTCGGATTTACAAGGTCGAAATCTACATCTTTAAGAACTAAAGGAATTTCCGTACACCCAGCTATAATCGTATCAGCACCTCTATCCAGTAAATCATTAGCCTCTTCCATCAAAATGTCTCTAGATTCATCCTTTTCCCCAGCCTTCACTAGATAAGTAGCCCTCATCTCCTTGCTTAGATCATCCGGAGTAATTAAAGTTAACCCCTTAGGCTCCAAAACATCATGATAAATACGAGTCTTAACGGTACCAGAAGTTGATAACAATCCAACCTTACTTGCTCCATTCTCCATTAAATAATTACCAGTTTCTTCAATCATATTAATAATAGGTATATTAACAAAATCTCTCACATCATCTATAAAATAATGAAAAGTATTACAAGGAACGGCAATCATATCAGAACCCATACTCTCAAGTTTACGAGCATCCCTACCTAATTTAGGAACAGGACTTTCACCATCCTCCAAAATTGCCTCCGTCCGATCAGGAATCTTAGGATCATTCACTACCATCATCTCAATATGATCTTGATCCCGATCAGCTGGAGTTAAATCAATAACCTCTTCCATAAAATCAACGGTTGCTTCAGGGCCCATCCCTCCTAAAACTCCTAAAATCTCTTCCTCACACATAAATATTATCTCCTAAAAACAAAACAAATTATCCAACATTACATGACAAAAATCCTATTTCAAACCTTCCAATTAATGACCTAAAGTTTATTTAAATCTGTCGGAATGAAAATTTTCTAAATACCTTCCTAACCTGAAAATTGAAGGCCTCGATTTAAATTATCCATCAGTTTAAATTGAATTCATCAAAATTTTATTTCGCAAATTAACTAACTTTCTATCAAATAAAGATAATTAAGAATAGTAATCTTATCTAAGTAAAAATTACCGATCAAAATTATAGTCATTTATTTTGTTCTTTTTGAATTGATCGTTAGGTCTATTTTTTCCCATTCAATTACTTCTAAGGTATCCATTGATTCGATTCTTATGTTTTTGTTTTTCATTTTTTTCTGTATTTTCTGTATTTTTATTGGTGTTGTTTTGTCTTTAGGGTCTGCAGTTAGGAAGAATGCGAATATGTCATGTTCTCCATATGTTCTGAGTACGACTTTGAATCGGCTATCGTTTTTTAGATATTTTATCGCTTTTTCAATATCTTCGACATCTACAGTTACTCCGATTGCCATTGCACTAAATCCTAATTTTTGAAAATTGGGAATTGCTACTAATCTATTTTTTAAAATATCTTTTTCCTCTAGTTGTCTAATTCTGCGGTAAACTGTACTTCTGCTTACTTCCATTTTATCAGAAATGTCAGAATAAGAGTTAGCTCCTTTAGAAATGAGTTGTAATATTTTAAAGTCTATATCATCTAATTTATCTAAAATATTAGACACCAACCGAAACTAACAATGAAGAGTAATATTATTTATAATAAATATTTCTTGGTATTATTTTGATTATTTTTAATTTATCACTTACCTTTTGATTTACTTATTTAAACATTTTATGGGTTGGCAATTCGTAGGGTGGTTTTATTGTTGATTTTCTGTGGTTTCCCGTAAGTTTTAAATATTTGAATTTAGATTTTAACATAGCATTTGTGTCCCATATTGGTGCTTAGTTGGTTAAGTTTTCCAGAATATGTATAACTTTTTGAGTAGAGTACTCTGAAATATTTATGTAACTACTTCAAGAATGATTTTAAATTAATAAAATCTTTAAATTGCACCAAAATCATTAATCTATTAAATTTTCAGGTGATAAGAATGTCTAATAAGAAATTAGAATTGAAACAAAGTTGGTTAAAAGAAGTAATGCCCGAAGGATTCCCATACCATGAATCAACATTAATTAGTGGTCCTGGAGGATCTGGTAAACCTTTGGTTGGTTTAGGATTTGTCTATGATTGGTTAAGAAATGGTGGAAATGTTATCTTCATACCACTACAATACCCTGACACTAAATTCGTTAAAACCTCTTTAAAAGAATTATACGATTTAGATCTAGAAAAATTTGAAGAAAATATTGGATATATTCAGTTCCATCCAGAAATAGATGACTGGGAACAGATAAATTCAAGAAAGATAAAGGCAAACCTGTTAAAACCTGAAGTATGGGAACCTACAATGGAAGAACTTGAAAAGAATTTTCAAGACAAAGATCCAGGTACCTTAGTTATGGCTTCTGCTCTGAACTTGCTACTGTTCTCTCCAAGTTATAAAAAACCAATCTTAGATAAATTAGAGTCGTTACTAAGCCAAGAAAAAAACAGATCCTACTTATTCACAGTAAGTACGAGCGCATTCAGAGAAAAAATAAGAAGATGGGAAGAAACTTCTGATAATCTTATGTTCACAGAAATGAACGATGAAAAAGAACTATTCCTAAGACTAGAAAAACTTCAGAATAATCAAATCGATGAAAGAGAAATAAAAGTTCCTATAAAGAAGGGAATGCTAAAACAAATTAAAGAAGTAGCTGAACAAGTAAGAGAAGACAAAATACCTAAATTAAAGAGCATATAAAATACTTAATGTTTTTTTTTAACTTGTTTTTTTTTATTAGAGGGAAAAGGATTTTCTTCGGTTACTATTGATGGTGTAGATATTTACAGACTGAGTGTTTTGATGAGTAGGATAAAGTGAAAAGTTTTTTAAGTATGTAGTATGTTTGTAAAGTAGTGATTAATATGGTCGGTGGACGTTTTTGTTCATGGAGAAAAATTTGATCCTATTCTAGACTTAGTTGGAGATACACCTATAGTAAAATTAGATAAAATCTTTGATAAACCTTTATTCCAGGTTCATGCCAAGCTTGAAGGATTTAACCCTTCTGGATCCATTAAGGATCGGATTGCTAAAAAGATGATTGAAAAAGCTGAGGAAGAAGGAAGTTTAACTGAGGACAAAACAATTCTTGAACCTACTTCAGGTAATACTGGAATTGGGCTTGCGATGGTGGCGATCAGAAAGGGATACGATGCCACTTTAGTTATGCCTAGTTCGGTTTCAGAAGAGAGAGCTTTAATGCTTAAAGCTTTTGGTGCTGATATAATAATTACTCCAAAGAATCAGGGGACAGATGGGTCTATTAGAAAAGCGGAAAAATTATTGAAAAATAATGATAAATATTGGATGCCAAATCAATTCAGCAATCCATCAAATATTAATGCTCACTACGAAGGTACAGGTCCTGAAATATGGGAATACATGGGAGATAAAATAACACATCTTGTTACAGGGCTTGGAACAGGAGGAACAATAACAGGAACCTCAAAGTACCTGAAAGAGAAGAAACCATCAATTAAAGTTATCGGGGTTCAACCAAAAACAAAAAATGGAATACAAGGACTAAAAAACATGAATAAATCAATAGTACCGGATAACTACAGAAAAGAATTGCTTGATGAAATCATAAAAGTAAAACCGGAAGAAACTTATCAATCAGCTCTTAAACTGGCTAGAGAAGAAGGGATATTCGTTGGTCAATCCTCGGGGGCAGTAATTCAGGCGATAAAAGAGATATCTAAGAGATCAGATCAAGCTAATATAGTAACTATCTTCCCTGATCTTGGATTCAAATACCTTACATCAGAACCATACAGAAACAATGAAATGATTCAAAAACTAAGAGAAGCTAAAAAACAGCAAAATACAGTAAAAATATAGTTTATAGAATTTAATTAGCTAATTTAATTAAGTTTAAATTATTTTAATTTTCTTAATTTTTCTAATTTAGAATTTTTAGAATTAATAACGCCTTATATATAAGATTTTATTTTAAATAATGTAGTATTCGGGGTTGAATCATTAGTTTGATAAGTTTGGAACCTTTTTTATTGTAAAGTGGTTGGGATGTATATTATCATTGTTGGAGTCGGTAGGATAGGAATTAGGGCACTTGAATTCGCTACTAAAGAGAATAATGATGTTGTTGTTATAGAGGAAGATAAGGATAAAATTAATAGAGCTAATATGGAATATGATTGTGTTTTCATTCACGGTGATGCTACCTTCAAAAGTTCTTTACGTGATGCTGATGCAAAAAAAGCTGACGCACTAATCAGCACCACTGGAGATGATGCAGATAACCTATTAATTATGAAAAATGCTAAAGATTTAGGAATTCCAAGATTAACAAGCGTTGTTAACCATGATAGTCGAATAAATTTATTCAAAGAATTAGATGTTAACATAGTTGGAGACCCCTACAACATGATTGGAAAATACTTATTCCGATCCACGAAAAGAATCTCTACAAAAAATTATATGACAAAAGACATGTCCATTAACAATTATATGCGATTATCGAAAGGAGCTGAGGTATTTGAAATAAATATTTCAGATAAATCACCTTTAGAAGGTAAAACCCTTGAAAAAGTGTTTAACGAAGAAATAGATAGAGAAAACAATATAATATTAACAATTGATCGAGACGGAAATCTTCTGATACCACAAGCAGACACCAAATTCAAAAAAGGAGATCTAATAACAGTATTAACAAAAAAAGAACCAAGATCAAACATAGTGAAAAAATTCATCGGAAGATAATAATATAAAAGAAAATAATTTTTTGGAAAGATTTTTTAATTAGAGGAGATAAATTCCTTTGGTACTTTGTTGGAGTAAGGTACTATGGATGTGGAAGAAGCCTTAGAAAAAAGAAAAAAATTAGAGACTGAAGTAATGGAGATTGAGAAAAAAATTAGAGGAACTGAAGGAGACTCTAAAGAACTGAAGAAGGAACTAGTAGAAAAAGAAAATAAATTAAAAGAAGTTGAAGAAAAAATTGATACTGAATATGAACAAGGGAATTATTGAGTTTTGCTATTATGTTAGGACCTTGGTTTTTTTAATGATTTAGAATAAATGTTTCGGTTCTTTTTTACGGTTATTTTTCTTTTTATATATTTTTATCTATTTTTAGAATGTTTTAAACCTATTTTAGTTTTATCCTGATTTTTATCGGACATTATTATTTTTGTTGGTATTTTAACTGTATTTGGATTATTGAATTTTTTTATCATTTGTATTCT
>CAYNOZ010000039.1:0-14042 GCA_964398955.1 uncultured Thermococci archaeon
AACCAGAATTCACATCAAAACAACTCCCAAAACCAAAGAAAAAATCCGACTCTAAGGATGAGTATGTTGTTAAGGTTGATGGTGAGGAGTTTAAGACTGAGATTTGGGAGACTGAAGGTTAGGTTTTTTTGAGTTTTCTTTGTTTTTGATTTTTTAGTTTTTATTGTTTGTTTTGGTTTTTATTGGTTTTGTGTTTTTATTTTTGTGTTTTATAAGTTTTGATTGGTTTTTTTATTTTTTAGATTTGTTTTTTTAGTTTTTTGTTTTTTGAAACATTTTTGTGTATTGGTTTGGTTTTATATTTCGAAAGGCTTAAATCATTTGAGTTCAACTTATGGTTGATCAAATTATGGTTGAAGATAGAAAGGATGATCGTAAGGGTTTGTTGGAGATTGGGATTAAATCTGAGATTGCGGCTCAAGAGGCTTATGGTAAGTTAATTGAGCGTGATTTGCCGAAGAGCTTTGAAAATAAGTTAGTGTTTTTGCAGAGGGAAGAGGAAGGTCATGAGGAGACTCTTCGCGGTATTTTTGAGGAGCTTTATCCGGATGAGGAGCCTGATTTGCCTTCTGAGTCTGTGGTTCCTATGCCTGAGATTGAGTTTGATGAAGGTGATTCGGTTTCCGATATTTTGGAGGCTGCTATGAAGTCTGAGATTGAGTCTGAGGAGTTTTACAGGGATTTGTCTAGAGAGTTTGATGAAGATTCTAAAGAATTTAAGTTATTGGATTATCTTTCTAGGATGGAAAGAGGTCATTATGAAATTATTAGGAATCAGTTAGATAGTATTAATACTTTCGGCAATTTTAAGAATTTCTTCAAAAACATTGGATCCGGTAGAGGTCTCTAATTATAGAATAATTATTTATTTTCTTAATCATTTACCTTACTAGATTGAAGTACATTTAATTTGGGTGTTATAATGGATAGTAAAGTTGTGGATGATTTAGTTGATATTTTGGGTTCGGATTGGGTTGTTTCTGATAAATCTCAGATCGGTAATTATTTGATGGATGAGACTGAGGAGTTGATGAGGCCTGAGTCATCTGAAAGTTCTGTTGTTGTTAAACCTGGTAGTACTGATGAGGTTTCTAAGGTTATGAAGTATGCTAATGATAATTTGATTTCTGTTGTTCCTCGAGGTGGTGGTACTGGTCTTTGTGGTGCGGCAATTCCTACTGAGGATAGTATTATTCTTTCTTTGGAGAGGTTGAATGAGATTGAGGAGGTTGATGATGATAATTTGATTGTTTCTTGTCAGGCTGGAGTTACTTTGGCTGATTTGATTGAAAGGCTTGAGGTTCATGATAAGCTTTATTTCCCGCTTCATCCAGGTGATGAAGGTGCTCATGTTGGTGGCATGGTTATGGAGAACGCTGGTGGTGTGAGAGCTGTTAAGCATGGTGTTATGAGGGAGTATGTTAAGGGTTTGGAAGTTGTTCTGCCTAATGGTGAGGTTATTAATCTTGGTGGTAAGTTATTGAAGGATAATGCTGGTTATGATTTGATGCATTTGTTGATCGGTAGTGAGGGGACTCTTGGTGTTGTGACTAAGGTTAATTTGCGTTTGTATGTTGAGCCTGGTTATAGTAGTACTCTGCTTTTGTCTTTTGATAGTAGTAAGGATGCTCTTGATGTTGTTCCTAAGATTTTGCAGGAGGGTATTCGGCCTTTGGCTGTTGAGTATGTGCCTAGGGAGTTGGCTTTGAAGTCTGCTAAGCATTTAGGTAAGAGTTGGCCTGCTAGTGATGGTGAAGTTGATTTGATGATTATTTTGTCTGAAGAGGATGAGGATGATGTTTTGGAGATGGCTATGGATATTGAGGAGATTGCTGAGGATTTCGGTGTTGTGAATACTTTGTTTGCTGAGAGGGAGGAGGATCAGGAGAATATTCTTGATATTAGAAGTAATATTTATGAGGCTATTGAGGAGAATATTTCTGATACTTTGGATGCTGCTGTTCCTCCTGCTTCTTTGCCTGAGTTTATTGAGAGGTCTAGGGAGATTGCTGAGGGTTATGGTACGAGTATAAGTTGTAATGGTCATCCTGCTGATGGTAATCTTCATATTAATATTCCTAGGGAGGATGGTGGTAAGCCTTCTTATTTAGATGATTTGAAGGAGGATTTGTATGAGTTGACGCTTGATCTTGGTGGTACTGTTACTGGTGAGCATGGTATTGGGAAGACTAGGAAGAAGGAGTTGTTGATGCAGTTCTCTGAGAGTGAGATTGAGATTATGAGAGGGATTAAGAGGGCTTTTGATCCTAATAATATTTTGAATCCTGGCACTATTTTTGATGATTCTTAGGTTGAGGTGTTTTTATGGTTGATGAAGATGATGTTGATGGTTCGCTTGGGGAGGATTTTGAGTTTTTGAATGGTAATGAGGCTGTTGCTAGAGGTGCTTTGGAGGCGGATGTTGATGTTGCTGCTGGTTATCCTGGTACTCCTAGTACTGAGGCTTTAGAGGCTTTGGAGGAAATTAAGAATGATGATATGTATTTGGAGTGGAGTTCTAATGAGAAGACTGGTTTAGAGGTTGCTGGTGGAGCTTCTTGGGTTAATCAAAGAGGTTTAGCAACTATGAAGATGTCAGGTTTGAATGTTGCTAGTGATTCATTTATTTCGTTTAATTATAGCGGTGTTAACGGTGGATTAGTTCTTTACGTTGCAGATGATCCTGAAACTCATGCCGGAATGGCTGAACAGGATACTCGGTATTATGCTAAGATGGGGCCTGCTCCTCTTCTAGATCCTTCAAATCCTAATGAGGCTAAGAAATTTGTTAAGTTAGCATTTGATCTTAGTGAAGAAACTCAAGCACCTGTAATTGTTAGATCCACCACAAATATTGCTCATGCCTCTAGCAAGGTAGAATTAGGTGAGATAAGAGATATAGATAGAGAAGCTTCGCTTGATAAAGACATGCATAGATACACTAAAATCGCTGGTAAAGCACAGCACGAAGAAACTATAAAAAGATTAAATGATTTTAAAGAAGCGGTTAAAGATTATGATTTAAATCCTATGGAAATCAATTCTGAACTAGGTATAATAGGGACCAGTATAGGCTGGGAATTTCTAAAAGAACTAACAGATCTCTCAAACTACTCCTGGCTAAAAATAGACGTACCAGTACCAGCTCCAACAGAAAAAATTGAAAAAATGGTTAAAAAATGTGATAAAATACTCATAATAGAAGAATTAGAACCAATAGTAGAAACAGAGGTAAAAAGCATAGCAAACGAAATAGGAGAAACAACCGAGATAATAGGAAAAAGAAACGGACCAATGCCAGAAGTAGGAGAATATAATGACGAAATAATAAAGAAAGGACTAAAAAAATTAACAGATACTGAAATAGAAACCGAATCCAACCTAGAATCCGTAGATCTTGATATGGACTCACCTCCTAGACCCTTAACCTTCTGCGCCGGCTGCCCGCATAGAGGAACCTTCTTCAATCTTAACAAAGCAATAGAAAACGCCGGATACTCAACTGACGAAATTATTACAACCGGAGATATAGGATGCACTATAATAGGTACAGAAGAACCCTTCGAAACTGTTTGGACTGAAATATCAATGGGAGCCAGCATAGGAGCTGCCCTAGGATTTGAACAAGGAGGAATAGAAAAACCAATAATAGCAACCATCGGAGACTCAACCTTCTTCCATGCAGGACTACCACCACTAGTCAACGCAGTACATCAAAACTACAACATAAACATAATTGTAATGGATAATAGAGTTACAGCAATGACAGGTCAACAAGACAGCCCATCCACCGACACTAACCTACTAGGTAAAAAAAGCAAAGTAATAAAACCAGAAAAAATTGCAGAAGCAGTTGGAGTAGATTTCGTAGAAGTTCTAAATCCTTACAAAAAAGAAAAATCTCAGAAAACAATAGAAGAAGCATTAAATCATAAAGGAGTATCCTTCATCGTTATGAGAGCTCCCTGCGCCTTATGGAAACCTAGAGAAGAATACCTGACAATTGATAGAGAAGCATGTATAAGCTGTGACATCTGCTTAAACGAAACAGGTTGTCCGGCACTGCATAAAGTAGATGGAAAAATGCAGATTAGGCAAGATATATGCATAGGATCAGCCTGTAACCTATGCAAAGAATTATGTCCAGTAGATGCTATAAAAGACCCATTCCTGGAGGAAAAAGAATGAAAGAAAACATCATAGTTGCAGGATTAGGAGGGCAAGGAGTAGTGAAACTATCACAATTAATATCTAAAATAGCATTAACAGAAGGATACGAAGCAAGAATGACTTCACAACAAGGAATGGCGCAAAGAGAAGGAGCTGTGATCAGTCACGTAAGATACGGAGACGTGAACACACCACTAGTACCTCAAAAATCAGCGAACTACCTAATATCTATGGAAGCAGGAGAAACCCTCAGATACAAAAAATTCCTAAACAAAAACTCCACCATCCTAATCAACAGTGAAAAAATAGAATCAATAGACACAGCCAGAGGAAAAGGAGAATACCCGGAAATAGAAAAAATCCACAACGAAATAAAAAAACAGAACAGAAACATAAAACTATTACCTGCAAAAAAAATAGCAGAAAAATTAAACCTACCAGTAGCAGCAAACATGTACATGCTAGGATCATTCATAGGATCACAGAATAAACTAACCAAAGAAACAGCAGAAAAAGTTATTGAAAAAGAATTCTCAAATATCGGAGAAGACGCCTTAAATAAAAACATCCAATTATTCGAAAAGGGGTACAACTTTGAAAGAGAAAATGAAGAATAAATTAGACTCAATATTTTATCCGGAAAACGTTGCATTAGTAGGATCAATGAAAAAAGGTAAAATAGGTTATGAAATCCTTCAAAACATTTTAGATCATAACTTCCAAGAAAGAGGGAAAATATATCCTGTTAATCCGAGCGGAGGCGAAGTTCTTGACCTGGAAATAAAAGAGTCTCTAGATGAAATATCTGAATTAGATTTATCCGTTATTGCATCTCCTGCGAAATACGTACCCTCACTAGTTAGAGAGTCCGCGGAAAAAGGGGCTAAGGGAGCTGTTATTATAAGTTCTGGTTTTGGAGAAGTAGGTAATACGGATCTTGAGGAAGAACTGGCTGAAGTTGCCCGAGAGAATGATATTAGAGTTATTGGACCTAACTGTGCAGGTATTTTCTCCACTCATCATGATCTTTACGCAAGTTTTGAATTGCCGGTGAAAAAAGGGGATATGGCTTTCATTACTCAGAGCGGTGCTTTTGGCGGGGCTGCTCTTGGATGGGCTAAAGAACGTGATATTGGTTTAAGTTCGTTTGTTAGTTATGGAAATGCTTTGGATTTAAATGAGATCGATTTCATTAAGTATTTCAGTGAAGATGAGAATACTGAAGTTATTGGTTTATACTTAGAAGGAACTAAGAATGGTAAAGAGTTAATGAGAGTTATTGAAGATACTGATAAGTCTGTTATAATTATTAAGTCCGGTAAATCTTCTAGAGGTTCTGAAGCTGTTTCATCTCATACAGGTTCGTTAGCAGGAAGTTATAAGGTATATAATACTGCTTTTAAGCAGGCTGGGGCTGTAGAAGTTGAAGGAATGGAAGAATTCTTCGATGCTGTAAAAGCAGATAAGGTTGGAATCAAATCCTCCAGTGAAAATGTTGCGGTTATTACTAATTCAGGTGGTCCAGGAATAATGTGTACAGATAAATTAGAATCTCTTGGTTTGAACGTTGTTGAGATTTCTGAAGAAATTAAAGAGGAACTTAGAGACTTCTTGCCAAATCAATGTTCGGTTAATAATCCTGTGGATATTATCGCCGACGCTGATTATGAGAGGTATAAGAAGACTATTGAGATAGTTGATAAAGATGAAAGGGTTGATTCAATAGTTGTTATCTGCGTTCCGCCTGTATTCATATCTTCTACGGATATTGCAGATGCTGTAATAGATGCTGATCATGATAAGCCTTTGTTAACGAATTTTATGTCTGGTGAATTGGTTGATGAAGGTATAGAGATGTTGAAAGAAGAGGATATTCCTAACTTTTCAACTCCTGAAAGAGTTGCTAAAGCTGCTAACTGGATTTCGAAAAAATAATTATCTTATGATTATTCGGTGAGAGGTAGAACGTTTACTGCATAAGGTATTACGTATATATCATCAGTTTCTTGGATGTGGAATTCGTTTAGGGATTTTTCTACTTTTTTGATTGGTTCCATTCCTAGTTCTTCTATTTTTTGTTTGCTGATTTTTGATTTTAGTTTTATGTTATATTTTTCTGTGCATTTATTGAGGTATAGTGCTACTCCTTTTGGGATTGTGAAGTTTTTCTGCAGTTCTTTGATTTTTTCGTTGAATGGTTTGTTTTTTGTTGCGAATTTGTAGAATTCTTTGTTCCCTATTTCTTCTCTGCATTCTGCTGTTATTATTAGTGTTCCTCCTGGTTTGAGTGCTTCTATTGAGTTGAATATTGCTTTTGTGGCTTGGTAGAGTTGTATGTCTTTAGGGTATCCGCCTGCGCTTGCTATTACTAGGTCTGCTTTTTTATTGATTTTTCTGGATTCATGTTTTTTTAGGTAGTTACATCCTATTTTGTGGGCGGTTAGGTAGTTTCCGGATACTATTTTGGTTGGTTCTTTATCTTTGTTTACGAGGATGTTTATGAGGAATTCTGGGTTTAGTAGGTTTGCTGCTTCTTCCATGTCTTCTGATATTATGTTGCCGTCTGAGGTGCTGTGCCCTCCTTTTGTGGTTTGTTTGAATCCTTGGTTTTCAGGGTCTAGCCATAATTTATGGTTTTGTTGTATTGTTTCGTATCCGCTTATTGCTGGTAGTATTGATTTTCTTCCTCCGCTGTATCCTGCGAAGTGGTGTATGCTTATTCCTCCGGTTACTATTACATTGTCTGCTTTTACTGCTTTCTTGTTAAGTTCTACTTTGGTTCCTATTGAGGTTTTTCCCATTTCTATTAGTTGTTCTTGGTTTTTTGCTTCGTGTTGGATTATTTCTATTCTGTCTACTATTTCTTCTGTTAGTAGGTTCTTGTTTTCTTTTTTTGTTTGGTTTTTATGGGTTCCTAGTCCTATTATTATTGATATTTTTTCGTCTGGTATTCCGTATTCGTTTAGTTTGTTCACTAGAATTGGTATGTATTGTTTTTGGTTGTTCCAGCTTCTTGTTTTGTCATTTACTAGGATTACTGTGTTTCCGTTGGTGTCTAGTTTTTGTTTTAGTGTTGGTGTGTTGTCTGTTGTGTTTTCTAGGGAGTTTAGGAATTTTTTTTCAAAGTTTTTGATTGCTGGTGTTTGTTCTGGTTTTAATTCTTTTAGTATTTGTTTTTTAGGTAATTGGATTTCTATTTTTTTGTTTTTTCCGTATGGGAGGTTGTGTTTTGTCATTTTTCGCCTCTTATGTTTTTTAGTTCTTTTATTATTTCAGGTATTACTTCGTATAGGTCTCCTACTATTCCGTAGTCGGCGTAGTTAAATATTGGTGCTGATGGGTCTGTGTTTATTGCTACTATTGTTTCTGATTCTTTCATTCCTGCTAGGTGCTGTGATGCTCCTGATATTCCGTTTGCTATGTATAGTTTTGGTTTTACTCTTTTTCCGCTGTATCCTACTTGGTGTTCTTTGTTTATCCATCCGTCATCTACTAGGGGTCTGCTTACTCCCATTGTTCCGTTTAGTTCGGTAGTTAGTTCTTTTATTAGGTCGAAGTCTTTCGGATCCTTGAGTCCTTGTCCGATTGATACTACTATTTCCGCATCTTCTAGTTCAACTTGTTCTTCATGTTCTATGATTTCTAATATTTCTATTTCTTGGTCTTCTTCTTTTTTTATTGGTTCTACTTTGATTGTTTTTCCTTCTCTATTCGGGTTTCTCTCTGCTTCTTCGAATTCTTTGTATCTTACTGTTGACATTTTCGGTGATCTATTTGTTTTGATGTGTGCTAATATGCTTCCGGTGAATGCTGGTCTTATTTGAACGAATTCTCCTTCTTCATCTATTTTCATTCCTGTGCAGTCTGCGGTTAGTCCTGTTTCCAGGGCTGATGCTATTCTTGGTGCGACTGATCTTCCGAAGTTGGTGGCTCCTACTAGGATTATTTCTGGTTTTTCTTTTTTCACTAGTTCGACTATGTTTTCTTTGTATAGTTGTTCGTTTGGTTCTCCAAATTTTTTGTCTTCTATTAGGTAGATTTTGTCTGATCCTCTGTATATTAGTTCTTGTTTGTTTTCTGAGTTCGGTGTTAGGTATACGGTGGATAGTTCTGTGTTTAGTTTGTTTGCTAGTTCTTTTCCTTTTTTTATGAGTTCGTAGGTTACTGTGTGGATTTTTCCTTCTTCTTGTTCTGCTATGATCCATACTCCTTCGGCTTCTGCTTCTTTGTAACTCATTGTATTATCTCCTCTTTCTCAAGTTCTTTTACTAGTTTTTTTGCTGCTTCTTTAGGTTCTTCTCTGTATATTTCTCCTTTTCTTGTTTCTTCTTCCGGTATTTCTACTTTGTCTACGGCTGTTGGTGATCCTGTGTACCCGAAATGTTTGCGGTCTCCATATTTTTGAAGAGTATCTGTAGTCCATTCTTCTATTTCGGCTTTTTTTGCTCTCATTTTATCTTTTAGAGTTGGTATTCTTGGTTCGTTCACATTTTTTGTGACTGTGATTAGTCCTGGGTACTTCATTTTTTTAACATATGTTTTGTTCCAGAGTTCTGTTTCTACTGTAATGCTTTCCTCGGTTCTTTCCCTTACTTTTGATACGAAGGCGATATGAGGTATTCCTAGTATTTCCGCAATTTCCGGTCCTACTTGGCCTGTATCTCCGTCAACTGTTTTTTCTCCTGCGAATATTATATCATAATCTTTTATTTTTTTGATTGCTGTTGCTAATGCGTAGGAGGTTGCCCATGTATCTGCTCCTGCAAATTTTGGATCTGCTAATAGAATAGCTTTGTCAGCTCCTCTTGCTATTGAATCTTTTAGGGCTGATTCTGCTTGTGGTGGTCCCATGCTTATTGTTGTGATTTCTGCTCCGATTTCTTCTTTCAGTTTCACGGCTTCTTCTAATGCATTCAGGTCAAAGGGGTTGGTTTCTGTGTCGGCGGAGCTTCTGTCTATTCTTCCTTCTTCTGCATCGAATTCTACATTTTCTATGTCCGGTACTTGTTTTATTGGTACAACTATCTTTAGTTTACTCATTCTTAATTACCTTTATTTCATTATCTGCTTCCGTATAGTTCGCTTATTTTTCCTAGGAATTCTGCTGTTCTATCTTGTTGAGGGTTATGCATTAAGTCTGATGGTGAACCTGATTCAATTATTTTTCCTTCTTCCATGAAGAACATTTCGCTTGCTACTGATTGGGCGAATCCCATTTCGTGAGTTACTACGAGCATTGTTAGGTTTTCTTCTGCTAAGTCTTTCATTACCTCTAGTACTTCTCCTATTAGTTCCGGATCCAGTGCTGATGTTGGTTCATCGAATAGTACTAGTACTGGGGACATTGATAGGGCTCTTGCTATTCCTACTCTTTGTTTCTGTCCTCCGCTTAATTCTCCAGGATATTTATCTGCATGATCTTCTAGTCCTACTCTTTCAAGTTCCCATAATCCTTTTTCTCTGGCTCGGTCCTCACTCATTCCTTTTACTTTTTCAAGGGCTATGGTAACATTTTTTAGAGCTGTTAAGTGTTTGTATAAGTTGAAGTGTTGGAATACGAATCCTGTTTTTGTTCTTATCTCATTTTTGGAGATGTCTTCACCTACTTTTTTCCCTTCTAAGAATATTTCTCCTGAGTCAGGTTCTGTTAGATAATTAATGCATTTCAGTAATGTGCTTTTACCGGTACCGCTTGGTCCCACGATTACTTTGGTTTCTCCTTCATTTAAAGAGAAGGATACTCCGTTTAAGACTTGTTCATCTCCAAAAGATTTCTTTAAGTCTTTTACTTCTAATACGGTTTTTTTGTCATTCATCTTGAATTCACCATTCTATTACCTTTGAAATCATTATTAGTGAAATTTTGGAAAAGTAGAGAGTAGAAATATTTTTTATCTTCCAGATACTTCAAGGCCTGGTACTTCTAGTCTAGATTCTGCCCATATGAAGAACCTATCGGCTAGGGTTGTTGCTGCTAGGTAGTATGCTCCTGCTGATCCGAATATTATGAATGGGGCTAGGTGCATTGAGTTTATACTTTTCGCTATTCCGAATATTTCAGGCACTCCTACTACGAATCCTAAAGAGGAGTACTTTATTAAGTAAATTATTTCATTACTGACACCTGGTAAGGCTCTTCTATAAGCTATCGGAAGTACTATGTATCTTAGTTCTTGTAATCTAGTCATTCCCTGTGATCTTGCGGCTTGAGCTTGCCCTTCCTCCACCGATCTCATCGCACCTCTAATATATTCAGATTGGTACGCCGTACTACAAACGATAAATCCTACAACTGCCGCCCAGAAGGATGATAAATATATTGCAAACCTCGTTAAACCGAAATACATTATATAAAGAGTTACTACTAATGGGAATCCTCTGAATACAATCACATAAGCTGTTGCTATACTTGAAAGAATTTTCCCTCCGTATACTCTTGCCGATGCCACTAATACCGCTAATGCCGCACTTACAGGTATAGCTATAGCAATTATTTTCAGAGTTACTAAAAATCCTTCCGTGAGCTGAGGAACTAATGTATCCCAGAAGAAAACCATTCAAATTCCCTCCTTCAATAATTTTATCCGTTGAATTTCAGTTATTACCTGCATTTTATCACCTTTCGATCAGTCCTGGTACTTTTAACTTCTGATAGACGAAATCTATAATCCCTGTTCCTCCATAAGTTAATATTATAAACATTACCCCTACAACCAAGTAAGGTAGTAGTACTAGTCCTGTAGGAATTCTAGCGTAATTTGCTCTTGTAAGTACCTCTGAAACTCCTAATGTGAAGGTTATAGCTGAGTCCTTTAGTAGAATTGCGTATTCATTTGACCATGCCGCTAATGATGCTCTAAGTGCTTGTGGATACACAATGTTCCATATGGCTGTTTTCATCGTCATTCCCTGTGATTTTGCCGCTTCCATCTGCTCCCTTCCTACTGATTGGAGCGCTCCTCTAAAGATCTGGCTTTGATAGGATCCGCTTCTAAGCCCTAGAATTATTATGCTAGACGGTAAAGGGCCTAAGTTCGTGAAACTATTGAAAAATCCGTAATATAGTAAGAATAATTGGACAACAAGAGGAACTCCTCTGAAAATCCATACATATATTGAAAGAGCTTTATCAATCCATTTACTACCATAAAATCTTCCCGTTGCAACTGGTAGGCCAATAAGAAATCCTAAACCCAGTCCACCGAATACAAGAGCTATAGTAAACTTTAATCCACCTAAAATGTAGGGCATAAAATTCATAACTGTTTGAAGATCTGATCCAATTCCTAACATTTTATCTCACATCACTCCACTAAAACTTAAGAGAACCATCTCACACTTATTAATATATTTAACCATAAATTAAACAAATTATTCTTCAAATTGGAATAAAAACCCAATCAATATGTGATATTAGGCTTAATTCCTCTTATACTGTTTGAAGAGTTCATCTATGGTTAGTGGTTGGTGTTTCTCTTGTTTAGATTTGTTTTTACTGGAATCTATTATATTCCGATGTTTAAATTTGATTTAAAAAATTTTTTGGATTTTTTATGTGGCAGATTTATTTGAACTGCCTGTAATCAGGTTCTAGTTGTTCTTTATTAATTTAATTTTTAGTAAGTGTTATGTTTTGTTTATTTTCTGGTTTTTGATTTTTGTTTTTTGTCTTGTTTTCTACTGTTTTTTTATATTTAAGAATTTAGAAAAGAAAGAAAAATTAAAATTATAGATTTTGGTAGGGTTTATTTTTTATCCTAGGGACATGTTGTATTTCATTCTTAGGTTACGCCATTCTTGTGTTCCCATTACGTGTTGTAGTCCGTAGTTTACGGCATTTAGTATTGCTTGGTCTCCTTGTCTTACTGCGTAGCCGTAGTAATAGGTTGGTCCTATTGGTGTTAGTGATTCTAGGTTTGAGTATTGTTCTTTCTTCAGGTTTGGACCTGTCCATGCGCTGTCTGATACGAATGCTGCTGCTCTTCCTTGGGTTACGGCTTCTGCGGCTGCTGCGTATGAGTCTAGTCCTAGTTTTTCTATGTTCCATCCTCTTTCATTGATTAGTTCGTCTACCCATTTGTCTGAGGTTGCTCCTAGTTGGCATGCTACGGTTTGGGTTTCTCCATTTTTCAGGTCTTCTACGGTTAAATCTGAATCTTTTGGTACAACTATTTCGTGTACGTATGAGTCGTATGGTATGCTGAATGTTACTTTTTCAGCTCTTTCAGGGTTTATAGTCATTCCAGAAGCAATGAAATCAATTTCACCTTCGTTCAGGGCTGTTACGATTCCATCCCAGGCTACGGGTTTGTGGGTTACGTTAAATCCTTGGTCCTGTGCTATCATTTCTACTACCTCTACGTCAAATCCTGCTGCATTTCCTTGTTCGTTCATGAATGTGTATGGTGGGTAGTTTGCGTCTAGTCCGTGAATTAGTTCGCTTGGAAGTTCTTGTTGTCCGTTTTCTCCGTTTTCTCCGTTTTCATCGTCTCCATTTCCGTTACCGTTGCCTGTACATCCTGCTGCGAAGGCTGCGCCTACCATTATAGTCATTAACAAAAATATAGTTAGTTTCTTCTTAATCGGATCTCCCCCCATGAGAAATTATCATTTAACTAAATGGATATCAGAGACGGACTTTAAAATGTTTTTGGTTAAACAATTTATACTTAATTATGTGTTTCTAGAGTGTTTCTGCTTTTTTTGAGATTATAAAAGGGGTTTGGTTGTTATTTTTTTGGGTTGATATTTGTTTTTTTGTGTTTATATTTGTTTTTAGTTTGTTTTGGTTTTATATTGGGTCTGCTTTGGTCTTAACTCCGTTAAGGAAATTTTTTATCATTTTGGCGAATAATTCTAAATAATTTTTTATCAAGGGTGTAAACTCTAAAAATATTTGAAATAATTTGTGGTAACCAAACCAAAACCCAATAATCTTCAACAAAACGTTTCAAACACAACACCCACCCAACAAACACAAAAACCTAAAAAACCAAACAAAAAACCAGGCAAAAGATGAAAAAAAGACTAAAAATCAGCCTAACCACAGCCACCCTACTAGGAATAATATGCATCATAGGCATAGGCACCAGAAAAGGATTCCAACAAAACCAACTACTCCTCATAGCAACCTGGTACAACCGAATAATAATGGGACTCATAATAGGACTGGCCGCAGAAATCAAAATCACAAAAACAAAATACAACAAAATAATAAGAGGCCTAACCATAGGACTAATAGTAACCCTAGCACTATCACTATCAACCGCATTCTTCGACAAACCAAGCTTCATCGCAGGAATAATATACGGAGGAATAACAGACTACCTATCAACAAAATACAGCTGAAAAATATACTCGTAAACTAAATATTTCTAAAATTTTAGTAGAATAACCTTCTAACATTCAAAGATAATCTCACTGTATGTTGGAGTATTTTGCTTTTTTGGTAAAGATTTTTAAGTTTTTGAGATAAGATTCTTCTGGTTGTAGGATGATTTTTGCGATTACAGGAGTTAGGGGTGTAGGGAAAAGCACTGTTATAAATAAAGCTTTAAAGAAGTTCGATACAGATTTTACTTTAATAAAGTTTGGAGACTTCATGCTAGAAATAGCGGAAGATGAAGGATATGCTAACACGAGAAAGGAATTATTAGAGCTGAATAAAGATGATCAGAAAATAATTCAGGAAAAAGCAACTAAAAAAATAAAAGAAATAAAAGAAGGACCACTAATACTGGATACTCACTGCACCGTACACATAGAACAAGGATACTTACCAGGAATGCCCAAATGGGTTCTAGAAACATTAGACCCAGACTATATAGTTATTATTGAGGCGGATCCCAGTGAAATATTAGTAAGAAGGATGA
>CAYNOZ010000040.1:0-10395 GCA_964398955.1 uncultured Thermococci archaeon
AAAAACTACATAAAAAACTATAAAAAACCCAAAAGAAACAACCTAAGGTCCGGTCATAAAAACCGAAACCTCGACAGAAAAACGGAAAAATGAGTGCACCTCCGTAAACACAAAGTCGAGATCAAACCTCCAAACTCCTTATCAGAAAAAGGAAAACCGGACCTAAATCCTCACCCTCCACCAAAAAATAAACATTTAAGACAAAATACCTCAAAATACATGGTATCAAGGATGTTACTTCCTCCCCTACCTTACTCACTTAGGTTCGTGAGGAAAATTTAGGGGCTTCCAGAGCAACTTCCCTAATAGTTACCATCGTCACAGGCTTCACTCGGAGTGGTTTCCAGGAAATTCTTTAACGGTCAAGGGTCCTGCTTCTTCTAGACTTAACCAACAAAACACCATCAAGAATGATGACGGGAGTTACTATTACAGTTGAGTAGAGGTTCTCAGTGGCCACAACCGTGAATTCAACCCCGCTCTTACTTACTAACTAACATAAGATCTTAGAAATTATAATTATTCCAATTCAACCTAATACCTAAATCAGAGATTGAGGAAGAGGACTTCTCGGTAATAAGTTAAACCTAAAAAACTTCAACTCAAAATTGTGTAACATAAATTATTCTCTAAAATAGAAAAACTTTTTTAGTTAAGAAACTTATTAATAATAAAGGAAAAAGTTTCATATGATCCTCTAATTGAAAGATACAGATTTTGAAACCGAGGTTGATTTAAAATGAATGAAAATAATCTCAAAGAGAAATTTCTCAAAGTTAGTTTCGAACATCCTAGCTTGAATTACTTCAAAGATGAAATCCGAAATCAATCAAATTTAGAAAGAGAAAGACTTGAAAAAGCCTATATAGGTGTAAAATTCAGAATCGAATTCGACAAAAATCGTCAAGATAAAGAAAAACAATTAATAAAAAGTGGAGAAGTACTTGGGGATATAGAAGAAATTAAAAAAGACGAAAAATACCTAGAAAAACAAATTAACATATTAAAAGACGATAAACAAAAACTTAAAAGCTTTATTCTAGAAGAAACAAGCGTGAAAGAAGAGAACCTAGATAAAAAATACGAAATATTCATTTCAGAGACAAAAAAACCTAAATAAAAAATTCATATAAAATATAAATAACTAATTAAACCTAAAAACATCCATATTTCTTTCTATTAATAAAATTTATACCTATCTGATCTTAAAACTACTGATATCTACTAAAACTATTTTTGTTTTATTTTCTCTTAAAATTGAATATTATTTTGTAAGGAGATGAAGAAAAATAATTTAAATCATAATATTTTATTGTTTTTAGACTTCCTTTAAGAATCAGGTAAATAATTTTGAAATTAAATATCAATTCAAAAAAAAACATCTATGACATCTAATTTAGGTAATAGAGTGTTTTAAATGATTAAAAAAGATCTAATCAGTTTTTTAGAAATGTGGTGGTGTTTTGTTATATGAATACAACAATTGAAACTAATGATTTAACTAAAAAGTTTCGTGATAATGTTTACGGTGTTAATAACGTATCCTTTTCTGTGGAAAAAGGTGAAA
The DNA here is from genome assembly GCA_964398955.1 of uncultured Thermococci archaeon. Classification (GTDB taxonomy): domain Archaea; phylum Methanobacteriota_B; class Thermococci; order Thermococcales; family CAYNOZ01; genus CAYNOZ01. The sequence continues at coordinate 1,568 of CAYNOZ010000040.1, forward strand.
TATTCGGTTTTTTAGGTTCTAATGGTGCTGGTAAAACAACTACTATTAACATGTTGTTAGATTTTGTGCATCCTTCTTCAGGGTCTGCTGAAATTTTGGGGTTTGATACCCAGAAGGATACCAAGGAGGTTAGAAGGAGAGTTGGTATTCTTCCTGAAGATTTTGGTCTTTATCCTCGTTTAACTGGATTTGATCATATAAGATTTGCAAAGAACTCGAAGAATGGTGATGAAGAAGTAGATAATGTTATCGATAGGATTGGTTTGAGTGCTGAGGATGGAAGTAGAGCTGTGAGCGAGTATTCTAGAGGCATGAAACAGAGACTTGGTTTAGGTATGGCTTTAGTAGGTAAACCTGAAGTTCTTATTTTAGATGAACCTTCTACTGGTTTGGATCCGAATGGGATTAAGTTAATGAGAGATATTGCTAGGGAAGAAGCTAATAGAGGAGTAACAGTCTTTTTTTCAAGCCATATTCTGGGGCAGGTAGAGGCAGTATGTGATCGAGTTGGGATCTTAAATGAAGGAGAGCTTATAGCAGTTGATACGATAGGAGGATTGAGAGATTCTGTCGGGACCGGTTCAGTTTTAATTCTGAAGGTTGACCATGAAATAAATTTAGATGTTCTTCGTAGTATTGATGGAATTGATAATGTCTTTTATGAGAATGATAGTGTTCATTTTGATATTTCTGATAGATCAGCTAAGGTCGTTGCAATTAATAAAATTGAGGAACAAGAAGCTAAAATTAAGGATATTATTTCTAAGGAATCATCTTTAGAAGATCTTTTCAGTAGATATACAGGGAGTGGAGAATTATGAGCTGGTTAGATATTGCGAAGAAGGATTTCTCTGATATAATTAGATCAAAAAAACTTTGGATCATAATTCTAATTTTCAGTATCGTTACAATGTTTTCTGTTTATCTACCGGAAATGTTTTTAAAAGAACCAACCTTGGTTAAAAATCCTGAAAAAATTGGTTTTAATACAGCTTTTGAGTTTGCTAAAATGTTAGTTCCTATAACAGCATTAGTAGCCTCATACTTATCTATAACAGGGGAAAAAGAATCAAAAAGCATTAAAATGTTATTAGGACTTGGAAACACTAGAAGTGAAATTGTTTTTGCGAAAGTAATTAGCAGAACCATAACAGTTACAATAGGTATTATGATAGGATTTGCAACTTCAATAATACTAACACTAATAGTCTACAATTCAACCATAATAAACCAACTAATACTTATAGCAATACTATCCGCTTACCTAGGGTTCTCATACGTAGGAATAGCCATAGGAATATCTGAAATATCAAACACAAGAAAAAGAGCAGCAATCCTATCCACAACAGCTTTCATATTACTAACAATACTTTGGAGAGAAATCCCCTCCATAATATCAATGATATTCCCAGGATCAGGGCTAGCATCCTTAAAAACAATCATTTCAGTACTAAGCCCAACAACTGCATACAACGAACTAGGAAAAATAATATTCCAAATGAACCCAAGTTATATAGAAAGCCCAATAATGTCAAAATACTTCCTAACAACCATAATAGCAGCCTGGGGAATAATACCAATCCTAATAGGATACGTAAAATTCAAAAAACAAGATCTAAACTAAAAAAATAAAAAAATTACTTCTCCAACCTTAATTCATAATCCTCTAAAATTCCTTCCCTCTTCTCTTCATCCAATTCACGTTGCAAGCTTTCAAGAACAGCTTCAATCTCCTCTTCAGAAGATTCATCAGATAAAACACCTTCAACCCAAAACTTCATACTACCACAAAAACACATTATAATTGAAGACAAAAAAAATTTCCTATGACTAAATTCAAAATATTCGAATAAAATTAGAGAGAACACAATCACCAATTGATTAGTTCTTTGGTGTTCACCATGTGTGGAGATGTCGAATCAAAGTTTATTGGAGGATTGATTGGTACTGGAATCGGTGACGGTCTTGGACGAAGTAGGGAAGGATATTCAATGGTTGATTCTGAGAAAATCATAAAGATAGGTAGAAAAAGTAATAAATTTGTATATACTGATGATACCCAGCAAATGATCGGTTTAACTGAATCCTTGATACATTCAAAAGGATTTGATGGAAAAGCCTTTGCTAATAAATTAGTTCAAAATTTTGATATTTCTCGAGGTTATGGATCAGGAGCTATTCAAGTAATTAGATCCCTTAAGGATGGTTCTGATTGGAGAGAACCTGCAAAAAAATTATTCGGCGGTGAAGGTTCTTACGGTAATGGGTCGTCGATGAGAATAGCACCTATAGGTTTGTTCAAATATGATGACCTTGAGGGACTTTCTGAGCTTGCTATTAGCTCTAGTAAGGTAACACATACCCATAGATTAGGAGTTGAGGGGGCTAAATTGCAGGCATTATCTGTGGGCCTTGCTTTGAGAAAAGATCCTAAGGATGGTATTGATAAGCAGGATTTTATTCACAGATTATTAGATTTTATAGAGGAAGATATTTACTTAGAAAAGCTTAAATTAATCAGATCTTTAGTTGAGAAGAATATTGATAAGCGAAAAGTTATTAAAGATCTTGGAAATGGTGTAGAAGCGTATAATTCTGTTCCAACTGCCCTGTATTCCTTTTTGAGTAATTCTAGTAATTTTAGAGATTCAGTTACTTATGGAATTAGCTTAGGTGGGGATGCAGACACTATTGGAGCGATGACCGGAGCAATTTCAGGCGCTTACCACGGGGAAAAAGAAATACCAAAGGAATGGAAAAGTAAATTAGAAAATAAAGACAGAATAATTAATCTTGCAAAAAAACTAATGAAAACAAAGAAAGAAATATAAACTAAATATTTCTCTATTTCCGTAAATTCTTTAAAAAGGTTATTAACTAATAAATATGTGAGGTTGGAAAAAATGAATGAATGTATATTCTGTAAAATAATAGAAGACGAAGCAGAAAGTGAAGAAATCTACGAAACAGAAAAAACCTTAGCTTTCTTAGATAAAAGACCTAGAGCACCAGGTCACACTTTAGTAATTCCTAAAAAACATATTAAAACTATGAAAGAACTGGAAGATGATCTAATAAGTGAAGTATTCACAACGGTTAAAGAGGTGGAAAAATTATTGGATAAATCTTTGAATCCGGACGCATTTACTATAGGTATCAATGATGGAGGTGAAGCTGGTCAGGAAATACCTCATCTTCATGTAAATGTTATTCCCAGATTTAAGGAGGATAGAGGTAGGCCTATACAATCATTAGTTAATAATAATCCTGAAGATTCTATAAAATCAATAGCCATGAATATAAGAGAATCTAAGCAATAATCTATCAATTAAGGGTTCAATTTTTTTTAATTAAAATTGTGTATAATTATCATAAGTATTTTTAAGTGCTAAGTTTATTTTATATTTAGTAATTCAGTTTTTCACTAGAGGTTTTATATATGAGAAAGCGATGGAATAGATTCAAGAGATCGGTTAAAAAAACTATTTGGTCTATTAAGTTTATTTACAAAGTATTTAAGCTATTCATAAGCTTATTCTCTCACCTATCTGAGCATAGTTCAAATAGAAATCAGAATCAGCAAGTGAACAGGGTTGAGTACTCAGAAAAAGAAGAAGAGGATATGAAAACGGAAATTTTAGCAGATTTAAAGGAGTTAGAGGAAAAATTCAAAGATAAAGATATGAAAGTTACATTAGAAACTTTAATGAGAAAAGACCAACTTAAAATTAGAGACCCTAAAACGGATCAAGATAACTCGAGAAGGACTGAGCTTTACCTTAAAACGTTTAAAAAATTGAGAAAAGAAAATTTAATCATAGAAAAGGAATCAGGAGAACTGAAGTTAAGTGAAAATGGATTAAGTTACTTAAAAAAGAACTAGAGAAAATCATTTTTCAAAGATAATTATTGTCTAATGGGTACTTTTTTCTCCAAAAATATTTTTTATTTGAGTCATTTTTTATGTTAGGTGATAAATTTGGGTGGTTTGAAAGTTGGTAGTCCTGTTTTCGATGATGGGGATATGCTTTCTGATAAGTATGGCTATACTTTTGAAAATGTTAACCCTCCCTTGTCGTTCAGTGGTGTTCCTGAGGATGCTGAATCTTTAGTTGTTGTCGTTGATGATCCTGATGCGATGGAGCCAGCTGGTAAGATCTGGGATCATTGGGTTGTTTGGAATATTGAACCGGATGTTGGCCAGATTGAAGAAGGTAAGGTTCCTCCAGGTGCTGTAGAGGGACGTAATGATTTCGGTGAAAGAGGTTACGGAGGTCCTAACCCTCCTGATGGTATTCACAAATACAGATTTAAGGTTTATGCCTTAGATAAGAGATTAGATATCAGTGAAAGTTCTACTAAGAAGGACGTTGAGGAAGCGATGACGGGTCATGTTTTAGATGATGATCAGATAATAGGTTCGTTTGGTCCTTGAGTTTTTTTTCTTTTTTTAGATTTTTGATTGTTAAGTATTCTTGATTTTTATTACATTTGTTGTAATTTTTCGGGTTTTTTCTAACATTTTTATCGAGTAATAAGTTATAAAGGTTAATGTGGAGTATTGGTGGATAGGAATTGAGTATAGTTCCAGCCGGACTGTTTCCACGGATCTCCATCCCCCCTCTATTGGGAGAGAGTTTTCACCTCTCCTATTTTTCTCTCTCCCAATTAATTATGAAAATATTTTTTATGAATTAGTTAAATTAGTATTAATTTTTTAGTTAATCATAAGATTTTTAAAGAAAAATTGTATAATATTCGATGGTTGTATTATGAACTGGCACAAAGACATCGACTTAGAAAATGTATTCGAACTCCAACCGGCCCGACCAATAACATACTTCGGAATAGGAGCCATCCAAAAATTTGATAACATAATGTCAAAACTAGAAAAAGAAAAAGAAAAAGCACTAATAATTACAGGAAGTTCCTCATACAAAAAATCAGGAGCATGGGACACAGTAAAACCCGTTCTAGAAGAAAAAAACATAGAATACAATCACTACGACGACGTAAGACCAAACCCAACATTCGACTACTGCGACAAAATAGCAGAACAAGGAATAGAAAACGGAATAGATCTAATAATATCAATAGGCGGAGGCAGCCCACACGACACAGCCAAAACAGTAGCAGCACTAATAGAAAATCCTGAAAAAACCGCAGAAGACTTCTACCTAAAAGGAGACCCAATCAAACAAGCAACAGACATAATCAACATAAACCTAACCCACGGAACAGGAAGCGAAGTCGACAGAGTAGCAGTAGCACAATGCGACGAACGCCAAGAAAAACCAGCCATACTATCCAAATCACTATACCCAAGATACTCAATAGAAGACCCAGAACTAACCACAACACTACCAAAACAACAAACAATATCAACAACAATAGACGCCCTAAACCACGTAACAGAAGCAGCAACCACAACAGTAACCAACCCATACTCAATCAACCTAGCAAAACAAACAACAGAACTAATAGAAAAATACCTACCAAAAGCCAAAGAAAACCCAGAAAACCTAACAGCAAGATACTACCTAATGTACGCATCAGCAATAGCAGGAATATCATTCGACATAGGACTACTCCACATGACACACGCCTTCGAACACACACTAAGCGCCTACGACCCAGACGTAACCCACGGCCTAGGACTAGGAGCACTACTACCATCAATAGTAAAATCCATCTACCCAGAAACCGCAGACATAATAGCAGACGTCTACAAACCAATCGTACCAGAACTAGAAGGAAAACCAAAAGAAGCTGACTACGCAGCTGAAAAAATAGAAGAATGGTTATTCGAAGTAGGATGCGACGTAAAACTAAAAGACCTAGGATTCAAACAAGAAGAAATACCAGAACTAGTAGAAGACACAATGAACTCAGCAATATCAGGAGCACTAATACCACTAACACCAATCGACGTCAACGAAGAAACAGTAACAACAATATTCCAAGAATCAATGACACCAATACATAAATAACGAAAACCAAGAAGTCAACAAAAAACAAAAACCATAAAAAATAATTAATTTACTCTAAATCTTTTTCAATATCTTCAAATACTTTTTCCAACCTCTACCTCACATTTATTTTGATATTAAAAGCATTTTCGGGGTAATGAAACAAAAAGTAGTAATTAAAATTTTTGAATATTTAAAGTTCTTACAGAAGCATCTATTTTAAAAGAAGTTTTCCATTCTGCAATCTGGTTAAAATCTTCAACAAATTTGCTTGACAGAATCCTTCCATTTGAAGTTACCATCATTAAATTATTCGAATCCTGTTTAGGGATAATAAATTCTTTAACCATATCTTTCATAGGTTTTCTTAATCCCTTTGAGGCATCTACCCATTTTTCATTTGTTCCTGGTTTAAACATAACTCTTCCATCTTTTCCAATTCTCTTGGCTGGACCAGTAATCAGAATATTTGGCTGGATGGGATGGAAGATAATTGATCTGGTATAATCATTAATATCTCTTGTCCAGGTTTTACCCTCATTTTCAGTTGAGTAAACCCCTCCACCGGTTGCTAAATAGATGTTTTCTTCGTTTTTTGGATTGATAGCTATTTCATGGACATCCCAGTGTATTTTTTCACTTTCTATTGACCAAGTTTTACCTTTATTATTAGATTTCATCAGACCTCCTTGTTCAACACCGACGTATATCTCATCTGGATCTTCCGGATGAATTTCAATTGTTCTTGCAGCTCCTGATCTAGGCGAATAAGGTAAATACCATTTATCAGAATTATCTACTTCTCTAATACTTAAATTTTCAAAGTCTTCCCCTTTATTAGAGGAGTAATAAAGGTTTGCTGGTTCTGTACCTACGTATATTTCATCAGAGTTTTCCGGTGAAAATTTTACTTCCCTTATATAATTATCCAATATTTCTTCTCCAACCTTTTCACAAGTTCCATTTAGGGCTTTGCACTTATACAATCCATCTCCATATGTTCCACAATACAAGATCTTCGGGTTATTAGGATCTCTTTTAACTACTTCAACTTTCTTATCTTTCAGTTTTCTACTCTTAATTTTCCAATTTTCTTTCTTATTTAAAAGATTAGAGGATCTAAGAACATATAGTCCTTGATCAGTGCCTAAATCTATATTATAGATATTTTCACTTCCTAATATTCAGAAATTGTTAAAATTTTTGGTGAGTTTATCTAAAATAGTTAGATTTTTGGGTTATAAGGGCAACGGTGTCTATTTTTTCCCGCAAGAAGACAGTACCACATTGATCGCTGGCGGGCTTATCTTCCGTGTTCAGGTTGGGTACGGGGTAGATCCCGCCGCCTTGACCGTTGCCATTTAAAAATTTTCAACTTTATTTATAAGTATTATGATCTCAGTTATATATTTTCTAATTTGTTTTTTATATTATTTTTATTATTTGTGTTGGATCTTATCGTTTCAGAGTTTAAAGACTTAGTTAATTTAAAAAGTTTTAATTCCAGTTTGAATATTCGTTTTTGCTTTGGTTGTATGGATCGGCGTTCCACCAGTCGAAGTTGTTTCTTGAAACGTAGTATTTTGTATTGTTTATGGTTTCTCCTTCTATGTATTCTTGGGGGTTTTCTTTGATTTCTTGGGGGTTGTAGTAATTGGGGTCCCAGATGATTTCGTCTACTTGGTATTTTTCTTTCCATTTGTTGTAGGTGATTTCATAGTTGTTCTTTTTCCATTTTTGGTACATTCTCCATTTTGTTGAGTATTTTCTATATTTTCCGTTTTTTGTTTCTATTATTCCTGGTGGATGGTAATTGTTTTTGGTTAGATATGTTGTTTCTATTGCTACTTGATCTCCGTTTTCGAGTTGTACTATTAGCCAGCTGTGGTATTCTTTGTTTTCTTTCGGTATTTTTGATAGATCTTGGTTAGTTGCTATTTTAGTGTTGAAGCCTGATCCTTCTAAAATCCATTCTAGTATTGATGTTGATTCTGAGCATGTGAAGATACTTTGTTTTTCATATTTTCTGAGTACTATTTGATTTAGTAGGTTGTTTAGTCCTTCTATGTTTTTTTGTTGTGGTATGTCGAAGTTGGTTATTGTTACTTCTTCTGATACTTTATAGTAGTAATTTAGATTTTTTAGGGGGTATTTATTTTGGTTTGATTTGTTTGTTATTGGGTTTATTGTTGGGTTTAGTTTGACGGATTTTTGTACTGTTTCTCCTTGGAAGATTTCTGGTGGTGTTATGTTTGATGACATTTGTTGTGATAGTGCTATTCCGAAACCTGTTATTAGGATTAGGATTAGAATTGTTATTTTTGTTAGTTTTTTTAGGTTTTTAGATTTTTTATTTGTTTTAATTGTGTTTTTATTTGTTTTATTGTTCTGTTTTGTGTTCCAATTGTTTTTGAGGATTTTTTCTTGATTTGGGTTTTTTGTCCATGTTGGTATTTCTTCGCATTCGTGGTTTGGTGGTAGTCTGTGTTCTTTGCAGTATATTCCTTTGCATAGGTCACATTTGTAGGGGATTCCTTTTATTTCTTTTTTACAGTAGTCGCAGGTGACCATTTTTATCTATTTGGTTTTAGTTGTTTTCGGTTAAATTTGTTTTGTTGGGGTTTTTTCTTCAGGTTTTTTGGTTTTGATTTTGTTTTAGGTATTTTTTTGTGGTTTGGTTGAATTTTTTGGGGTTTACTAGGTTTGTTGGGTTTTTTCCTTCTTTTATTGTTTTTATTTTGGCGTTTGGTATTTGTTTTTTTGTTTGTTGTGACATTTGTTTGTAGTATTTTGGGTTTCTGTTTCCTATTATGATCAGTGTTGGGGTTTTTATTTGTTTTATTTGTTTGAGAAGGTTTA
>CAYNOZ010000040.1:10495-14010 GCA_964398955.1 uncultured Thermococci archaeon
TGATTAAACAGGGTTTTTGTTGTGAAATTCTTTTTCTTAATAAATTTTTATTTTTATTTTTTTATCCAATTTGATTTTTTTATTGACTTTATTTATCCAAAAAATTTTAATATTGATGAATCTTAGTTTTGAATGGTGAGATTTTAAATTTGAAGATGAAGCTTGTAATAGGAGTTATTTATTGCTGATAAAAGGTTTTAAAGATATATAAACAACCTATTTGAAATAATTTCCTAAATTTCAGTTATTCATTATTTTTCATGGTTATTTGGTTTAAATAACTCCTATAAATTGTTTCATCTATAAGAAGAAGTTTTTAGGAGGTGTTATATTTGAAAGATTTAAGTGGTAAAGATATTGTTTGGTTACATGACCTAAGTAATGAAGACATTAGATCGATTTTAAAAACTGCTGAAAATTTAAAGATTGCAAAAAGAACAGGAAAACCTCATAGAAGATTGGAGGAAAAATCCTTAGCAATGGTATTTCAAAAGCCTTCAACAAGAACTCGAACCAGTTTCGAAGTAGGTATGACAGAACTTGGAGGACACGCATTATACCTTAGTACTAGAGATTTGCAGCTTAGAAGAGGAGAAACAATAGAAGATACGGCAAAAGTGCTAAGTAGATATACTGATGGAATAATGGCTAGAGTATATGAACACAAAGATATTGAAGACTTAGCTAAAAACTCTAATGTACCTGTACTTAACGGTTTAAGCGATTTAGTACATCCAATACAAGTAATTAGTGACTTATTCACTATAAAAGAGAAAAAAGATACCTTTGATCTAGACCTAACATTCATTGGAGACGGTAACAACTTAGCCCACTCACTAATGTTCGGTGGAGCCAAAGTAGGAATGAATGTTAAAGTTATCACACCAGAAGGATACGAACCAAATCAAGAAGTAGTAAAATTAGCTAAAGAAGATGCCAAAACTACCGACACCAACATAGAAATTACGAATGACGTAGATGAGGTTGAAGGATCTGACATAGTTTACACAGATGTCTGGGCAAGCATGGGAGAAGAAGATGAGAGAGAAGAAAGATTAAATAATTTCCAACCATACCAAGTAGACCAAGACCTAATGAATAAAACTGACAAAAACAGCATATTCATGCATTGTTTACCTGCGCACAGAGAAGAAGAAGTCACTGGAGAAGTAGCGGACGGACCAAGATCAGTAATATTCGATCAAGCAGAGAACAGACTACACGCACAAAAAGCAGTACTAGCCTTAACAATGTAGAAAGTGATATTATGGTTAAAAAAACAAAACAAAATGATAAAAAAGAAGAAAATAAAAAGAAAAAAGTAATAATAATGGGAGCAGCAGGAAGAGACTTCCACGATTTCAACACATGCTTCAGAGAAAACGAGGAATATGAAGTAGTAGGATTTACAGCCACCCAAATACCATACATTGAAAATAGAGAATACCCATCAGATCTTTCAGGAGAACTATATCCAAATGGTATCAAAATCTACGATGAAGAAGAACTACCAAAACTAATAGAAGAAGAAAATATTGACCAAGTCATATTATCCTACAGCGACTTATCCCATGAATATGTAATGCATAAAGCATCAATAGCTCTTTCAAACGGAGCAGACTTCAGATTAATGGGTCCAGAACATTATCAAATTGAATCAGACAAACCTATAATATCTGTTGGAGCAGTAAGAACAGGATGTGGGAAAAGCCAAACCACAAGAAAAATAGCTACAATTTTAGATAATAAAGGATACAATGTAGTTGTAATAAGACATCCTATGCCATATGGAGACCTATCAAAACAAAAAATACAAAGATATTCAGAATACAAAGACCTAGACAAATATGAATGCACAATCGAAGAAAGAGAAGAATATGAACCATACATAGACAAAGAAATAACTCTATACTCAGGCGTTGACTACGAACTAATACTCGAAGAAGCTGAAAAAGAAGCAGACGTAATCCTATGGGATGGAGGAAACAATGAACCTCCATTCTACAAACCAGACCTACACGTAGTAGTAACAGACCCACACAGACCTGAATCAGAAACAAAATACCATCCAGGAGAAGCAAACCTAAGAATGGCAGACATAGCAATCATAAACAAAGAAGCAACAGCAGAACCAAAAGGAATAGAAAAAGTAAGAAAAAATATACAAGAACTCAACCCAGAAGCCAACATAATAGATGCCGCATCACCACTCCTAGTGGAAGAACCCTCAAAAATCAAAGGAAAAAAAGCATTAGTAGTAGAAGACGGACCAACACTAACCCACGGAGACATGAAATACGGAGCAGGAACAATAGCAGCAAGAAAATACGGATCTAAAGAAATAATAAACCCAAAACCATACGCCATAGGAACAATAAAACAAACCTACGAAAAATTCCCACAAATAGGAAAAGTACTACCAGCAATGGGATACAGTAAAAAACAAATCAAAGAACTTGAACAAACCATCAACAAATCAGAAGCTGAAATAGTAGTATCAGGAACCCCAATAAACCTAGAAAAAATAATAAACGTCCAAAAACCAATAATAAGAGTCAAATACGAACTCGACGAAATCGGAGAACCAGACCTAAATCAAATAATAGAAAAATTTGAAAAAAAACAACTAAAATAAAATTCCTTTATCTCATTATTTTTAAAAATTATTCAAAATAATGATTTATCTACAAAATCAAATATACAATTAAATTAGATAATAAGATTCTAATTCGAAAAAAAATTTACAAGAAGATAAGGTGATCAAATTATCTAAGATTTAAAGTTAAATAAAATTCCCAAAATTAGATTAAGAAAATAGATTATAAAGTCCTTATAGCTTTTTTAAAATTATATTAGTTTTAGTCTCGATAACTCCATTTACATCAGAGATTTTAGTTAAAAGATCTTCTAAATCAGATTTCCCTACTTTAATTACAAGGTCTATATCTCCTGTTACTCTAGAAGCATTGTTCGTTAATTCTTCTACCTTTTCATAAACTTCATTTCTCATATTCGGATCAACTTTTACGGTTATTAAAGCTTCGTTACCTTGACCACCAAGTAGTTCCATCCCCTTCTTTGTTATATCTAAGAAACTTCTACCAGTTCTTATAAAATCATCTTCCTTTAACTCTCTTAAATGATTGCTTAAAGCTTGTCTAGTTATTCCAAAGTCGTCAGAAATTTTTCCCTGATCCTCTTCTATTGTTTGAACTTCAATTTCTTCTCCTTCCCTATACAATTTCTCCAAAACTTCTTTCTGTCTTTTGGTTAAATCTGATTCCAAACTATCACCAGTTCATTCATTTAAAACAGATATTATTTATAAATTTATCGAATGAACTTATCTAAAATCTAAAAAATTTAGAGAAATAAAACAAAATAAAGAATAACAATCCGAAAGTAATTCCTAAGAACAACAAATTCAAAATATGATCTAAAGAATATCAGCACACTCCAGATATTCTTCCACTTTACTCGAACCAAATTCAAATGGACCAGAAGACACACTTTTC
>CAYNOZ010000041.1:0-2831 GCA_964398955.1 uncultured Thermococci archaeon
AATTTGGTTTGAATTTGTGCTCTGATCGTTTGTGGTTCTTCTCCGTTTTTGATCATTGTTTGTACTTCGTTCTGAATTTCGTTTACTTGTTCGTCTGTTAGTTGGAACCTGTTTTGAATCATTTCCAGTCTTTGGTCCTCGGTTATCCATGGGCTGTTTGATCCGTCTTCTGGTCGTTTATAGTCTTTGTCTTGTCCGTTTGGTATTCTATCGTTATCTACATCTCTTACTTCTTCTGGCCTTCCTCTTCCAAATCCTTGGTTGGATTTTCCTTGGTTTTGTTGTCCGTTTGCATAACTTGTTCCATCTGAGGGTCTTTCGTAGTTTTGATTTTCTGTGTTTGGTATTTCGTTGTTGTCGTGGTCTGGTAGTTTAGTGGTTGTTTGGGTTGTGTTTGCTGCGGCTAGTCCTGCGGTCACTAAGAGCCCTATGAAGGCTAGGCCTAGAATTTTGTATATATTTTTTTTATTCATTTTTCCACCTATAACTAAATCTTCTCACTTATTTAAACAAATTTTCCGAAATTAATACCGAAACTTTACCAAATTAAACCCTAATTAGGTCCAAATCTAAGAAAAGAACAAAGACAAGTTTTGTTTCAAAGATTTTTGTTCTTATTTTTGGAGATGTTTAAGTATGTTTAGTTTTTTGGTTTGGAATTTTTTCGGAATTTTTTGAATTGAATATACTTTTTTTAACTCTTAATTTATTCAAGGTTTATGTTTTTTATTTTGAATTAATTAATTTTTTTCTTTGATTTTAAAGTTATTTTTATTAAAACTTTATAATTATGCCTTACTTATGATTTAAAAATATATTTTTGTTCACTCTGATTGTTGAAATATAAAAAGTAAATATTTAATAATTATATACAAAAAATTTTTAAAAAACAAATGTATTACTCCCTTAATGGTGATATAATTTCAGAAAGAGAAGAATGGGGAACTAGAATAGGATTTGTATTAGCTGCAGTAGGTTCAGCGATTGGTCTAGGTAATATATGGAGATTCCCTTACCAAGTTTATAATAATGGTGGTGGAGCTTTCCTAATACCTTACTTTGCTGCATTAGTTATCGCAGGAATACCTGTACTGATACTAGAACTAGAACTCGGTGGAGAAACACAGAAAACAACACCATTAGCTATCAGAGAAAAACTTAAAGAAAGTGAATTCATCGGATGGTGGGCCGTACTTAACGGCTGGATCGTTAACATGTACTACGTAGTAATTATGGGATGGTCCTTATCATTCATAGCATACTCACTAACCCTAGGCTGGGGAGAAGAAGTATCAGCCTGGTTCATGGGCGAATATCTAACATCGTGGATACCAGTAGCAGGAGTAATAATAGTATGGGCTCTAGAATACTTCATAGTTAAAGCCGGAGTAAAAGATGGCCTGGAAAGAGCAAACAAAATATTCGTACCAGGAATCTGGATACTAGTAGGCGTATTAGTAATAAGAGGCCTAACACTACCAGGCGCCGTAGAAGGACTAAACTTCTACCTAACACCTGACTTCGGAGCACTAACAGACCCAACACTATGGATAAGCGCATTCGGACAAATATACTTCACACTATCAGTAGCAATGGGAATAATGATCACATACGGAGCATACCAACCAAAGAAACAAGACGTAATAAATAACTCATTCCTAATCGCATTCCTAAACTCTGGATTCGCATTCCTAGCAGGATTCGCCATATTCCCAATAATGGCAGCCTCAGGAGTCGAACCAGCAAGCGGAGTAGGACTAGCATTCATGGTACTACCAAAAGCATTCGAAGCACTACCAGCCTCAAGAATAATAGGAGCAATATTCTTCATAATGCTAACAATGGCCGGACTATCAAGTTCACTATCACTAGCAGAAGCACAGGTCGGACCACTAAGCGAAAAATTCAACCTCACAAGAAGTAAAGTAGTGAACTACGTAGTAGCAATATCTTTTATAGGAAGCCTAATAGTAGCACTTGACGGAACACTCGGACTAGTAGGAGACAGCCCACTAGCAATACTAACAATACTAGACACATCAAGCGCAACATACACCCTACCACTAGTCGCATTCGGAGAATCACTAGTATTCGGATGGGTATACGGAGCAGAAAAAATCAGAGTATACGCAAACAGCGTCAGCGACTTCGGATTAGGGTCATGGTATAACTGGGTACTAAAAGTTGTAGTACCAGTCGTACTAGGATACTCAATAATATCCAAATTCGCAGACAAAACCGGATTAATAGCACCATTCCTACTAATGCTATCAGCAGTACTAGCATCATGGATAGTCGGCAAAGACGAAGAAACAGAAACCGAAGAAAAAGCAAAACAAGAACAGGAGGTTGAATAAAATGATAGAAAACCTAATGATCCTAGCCGCCCAGAATGCATCCCAGAACGCAAGCCTAAACCCAGGCGCATTAGTAATGGCAATATTCGGACTAGTCTTCCTCTTCGGAGGATCACTAATAACCCTAAAAATCGCAATGGGAAAAGGCGGATACTAAACCAAAAAATCTCTTAACTTTTTTATTCCTTTCTTTACTATCAATATAAAATCCAGAAACAAAACTATTCCAAAAATCAGAAAAAAATTCTATTGTATTTGATATTTAGTGAAAATGATGTTTTTTCTGAAAAAAATTAGATGTTTAAGATAACAACTTCAAATAAATAAATTGAATTTAAAAAATTATCACTTATATTCAAAAAGATAAATAAGACGAAGTTCTATGGTAAATGTTAAGTTCTTTAAAGGAATTTTAGGTGTTTTAATGTCTTGGATAGAAGAAATTGATGAAGATGATGCAGGTGATGATCTTAG
>CAYNOZ010000041.1:2931-13742 GCA_964398955.1 uncultured Thermococci archaeon
TTTTAATGTCTTGGATAGAAGAAATTGATGAAGATGATGCAGGTGATGATCTTAGAAAGGTTTTAAATAAGGTTAAAGGTGATCGGGGGAAGATAGCGAACATTATGAAAGTTCACAGTTTGAATCCTAGTATTATGGAAGCTCATATGGATTTTTACATGGATATTATGTTCAGATCATCTTCTTTGAGTAGGGAAAACTGTGAATTGGTTGCTGTAATCGTTTCTAAGTTAAATGATTGCGAATATTGTGTTAATCATCATAAAGAGGCTTTAAATTATTACTGGAAGGACGAAGAAAGATTGAAAAAATTGTTAAATGATATTAATGAAGCTGATTTATCTGAAAAGCAGGTAGAAATGGTTAGTTATGCTGAAAAGGCTACATTAGATCCTAATTCGGTTAGTCAGGAAGATTTTAAAGATCTCCAAAATGCTGGTTTATCAGATGAGAATATTCATGATTTAGTGGTTATTATTGGATATTTTAATTTTGTTAATAGGATTGCATTAGGTCTTGGTGTTGAGTTTTCAGAAGATGAGGTTGAGGGCTATGATTATTAATTATTAATTTTTTTAGAATAAGTATTAGATTAAGTAGAAAGAGAAAGAAGGAGTTTTTATTGGTTTTTGGTTTTTTGGTTTTTGTGTGTTTAGATCACCCATTGTAGTAGTAGGAATGCTATTAGTAGGGCTGCGATTCCGACTGTCATGAAGAAGCTGTGGAGTGTTGCGAAAAATATTGTGTTTATTTTGTTCATTTTTCCACCGTTGGTTTAAATCCTTCAACCCTATTTAAAGGTTTTCATTTTTAGTTTACATATCTCTATATAGAAAAAATATCTTTCAATAATATTTGTAAAAAAGACAAATCGGAAACACTGAAAACACAAAAAACCCACAAAAAACACAAAAACAAAAATAAAACTTACCAAATACCGAAAAAACAAAAATAAACCAATAAAAACTATAATAAAACATTAAAAGACTAAATCTATATCAAAACCAAAAATTTTAAACAAGAACAAAACTAAATAAAGAAAATAAAATAACATAACCCACATACCAAAAAAATTTACGGATCGGTGTCCACATGAACACTCTAAAATTTTTAAAAGAAAATGTTAAACCTGCCACAGGATGTACAGAACCAATAGCTGTAGCATATGCAGCCTCAATAGCATACAACGCAATACACAAAAACAAACCACCGAATTACAATAAAAACATACCAAAACCAAAAATAGAAAAACTAGAAAAGATAACAGTCCAAACAGACAGAGACGTATACAAAAACGCAGCAGCCATAATCGTCCCCAACTCAAACAGTCAAAAAGGAATCCCAATAGCCGCAGCAATGGGAATATACACCAACCCAGAAAAAGAACTAAACCTACTAGAGAATCTAAACTCAGAAACCCGAGAGAAAGCCAACAAAATCCTAAAAAAGAACAAAGTAAAAGTAAAAGAACCAATCAGAGACGAAAAAGAATCAAACCTAGAAATAAACGTAAAAATAAAATACAAAACAAAGAAAAACAAAATTCAAACCTCCAAAGCAAAACTCAAATACAGACATAATAACATAGATCAAATCAAATTAAACGGAGAAAAAATATACGAAGGCACCTTCACACCCAAAAATAAAGACGAAGAAACCCTACCCAAAACCATCAAGGAACTAATAGAAATAGCAGAGAACATAAACGAAGAAGAAAGAAAAGAAATACAAAAAGGAATAAAAATGAATGAAAAAGTAGCTCAATCAGGATTAGAATCAAATTACGGACTAGGAGTAGGCAAAAAACTTCAAAAACTAATAAACGAAGGATATCTATCTAACAGTCTAGAAAATAAAATAAAATTAACAGCATCAGCAGC
This sequence comes from uncultured Thermococci archaeon, assembly GCA_964398955.1. GTDB lineage: Archaea > Methanobacteriota_B > Thermococci > Thermococcales > CAYNOZ01 > CAYNOZ01. The sequence continues at coordinate 4,812 of CAYNOZ010000041.1, forward strand.
AGCCGATGCAAGAATGGGTGGAATAAACAAATCAGTAATGAGTAGTTCAGGATCAGGAAACCAAGGAATAACAGCAACCCTGCCAATAAAAGTGGCCGCAGACGAAAGAAACATAGAACAAGAAAAACTAGAAGTAGCAGTAATGCTTTCACATCTAATAACAAAATACGTAAGCGAAAGGACTGGACATCTATCGGCAATATGTGGAGCAGCTTCAAAAGCAGGGATAGGAACAACAGCAGGTCTAACATACCTACTAGGAGGAAACCTCCAACAAATAAACAACGCAATCAACATAATGGCAGCAAACATAATTGGAATAATTTGTGATGGAGCAAAAGAAGGTTGCGCACTAAAAATCTCTACCGCCACAACCCAAGCACTTGAAAGCGCTCTATTATCCCTCAAAGGTATGGAAGTTCCAAAAGATAATGGAATAGTACATGAAAAAGCTGAAAACACTATAGAAGCCATAGGAAAGATATCAAAAGCTATGACTCAAACAGATAAATCTATAATAGATATAATGCAGAATAAGTAAGAAATATTAATTAATTTATTCTTATTTTATTTAGTTTGTATGTTTTGTTAGGCAGTTTTTTAGTCCTTGTATTTCTACTGGTTCCACATCTGGTGCTTTTATTACTGCTTGTCCTTTTTTGAATAGTGGTATGTCTTTTTTGTATCCTTTTGGCACGTTTATGCTTTCTACTACTTCTTCGCTGAGTCCTAGTAGTATTCTTGTGTTGGTTTGTTTGAGTATTTGGTCGTCTATGTCTTGTGGGTTTTGTGTTATCATGTTTAGTCCTAGTTTGTCTTTTCTTCCTTGTTTGGCTGCTTGTCTGAATTTTTGGATGATGTATTCTTCTTGTATGTTTCCGGTGCTTGCTAGGTAGTTGTGGGCTTCGTCTACTGATAGTAGGATTGGGGTTTCTTTGATGTGTTTGTCTGGTTTGTAGTCGTCTATTTTGTTTTCTACTATGTAGGTTAGAATGCTTAGTACTACGAGGTTTTCTTTTCTTCCTCTTAGGTGGCTTGTTGGTATTACTGATATTTGTCCTGGTCTGAAGATTTCGTTGGTTATTTCTGTTATTGGTTTTTCTCCTTGGTCGAATACTTGTTGGTATACTTTTTTGTCTATTCTTGACATTACTGCTCTCCATGTTCCTTCATGTATTTTGTGTTCGTCTTTTAGGTCTTCTTCATTGTTCTTTAGGTAGTTTATGAAGTTTTTATAGGTTTTTTGTTCGTTGTTTTCGAAGTAGTGATCTATTAAATCTTCTAGTGCTCCTTCTTGTACTTGGGATGGTTTGAATGGCCACAGTAATTGTGGTCTTTCTTTTACTAATGAGAATGGTATTGTGAATTTCATGAATTGATTTACGGATGTTGGTGTGTTAGTTGCTTCTGCATCTGGTATGAAAGTTTTTAGATTATTCACTCCACCAACTTCTATTCCTCTTTTCTTTAATTTTTCTACATTCTCGAGATCTGGATTATTTTCTGCCAGTTCTGAGTACTCGTTTTCTGGATCTATTATTACTATTCCTAGTTTTTTGTATTCTTCTCTGTCTTCACTGGTTTTTATTGGGTATCTTTTCTCTTTTACGAATTGTCTTAGCAAATTTTTATTGAAGTGGGTTTTTCCTTTTCCTGTACTTCCTGAAACTAATAAATGTCTGAAAACTGCGGGTTCTCCTTCCTCTCTGTTACCATCAGAGTCTATTCCCGGGTTTTGAAGGAAGTACGGTAATGGTGGATTATCAGGTTGTTTTTTACCTCCTACTGCTACGTATCCTACGAAAACTCCGTCCTGTGGTATGTTTAATCCTGTTCTCAGCTTTTTTTCATCTTCAGAAATTTTTATACCGGTATTTGGTTTTGGTACTCTGTCAACAGATTTCCTAGTATAATTTTCTCCATCTTTTTGTAGTATGGATATTGGATCTATTTCAGCTATTAATGGGTAGTCAGATTCTTCTAGTTCATGTGCTTTAGTAATTTGATGATGCATATCGTTTTTATCATCCATTTCTGTGTATGGCTCGTACTTCAATCCTTCAATAGTTGCGAATAATATTTCATTCTTGTCGGGGTACTCTATTTCTAGATAATCTCCTAATCTAACTTTATTTCTTTTATCTGTAGTTACGAACCCATATACTTCATTATCTCTTCTACTTACTTTTAATTCTTCACTTGTAACCACGTGACCAATTTCATCTCCATAATTTTCTGATTCACTATTTACTTCTCTTTCAACAAATTCTTCATCTTCTAATTCATCAGTATTATCTTCATTATATTCGTTTAATTCAGGATCATCTTCAAGTAATTCTTCAACTTCTTTAACCATTTTAACCCCTCCAAAGGTTCTCTTCCAAGTCGTTCCATCTACCATCCCAGTTGTAATCAAAGTAATGATCAGTTTTGTGAATCGTATCCTTCAACTTCTCCCTATTGTCTCTACTAATACTTGCTAGCTTATCAGCTCTCTTAATTGATTTAGGAACATCTAAAGTTTTAGCTATCTCACTTAAAGCTTTAATCTGAACCTTTTCGCTGAACTCTTCATCTTCCACCAATAATAGTGGTGTTTCAACTCTAAATATCGGCCCATCCTTAGGTAATCTAACGAAGAAAAAGGTTCTCCTATAATCCTCAGGATCTCCAAGACTCAGATCAAACCCTTCCAAGGCCTCATACTTACCTGTAACGCCTCCAGCTCGTGGTCTTGTTTTCTTATGTATAAACCAAGGAGTATAAGTTAGTGAATCAGATCTCGGATTTTTAAGAACCTCGCCAATAAACTGATGATCAGTATTCCACGGAATCCTTGACGCATCTTCACCCATCTTCTCTTTTAAAGCATTAATTAAATGACTTGAGCTTGATGTTTTAACAATACCATAAACAGGTAACTTAGAACTGATCTGATTTTCTATAACTTCTATATAATTATCTACAATTTCCTCAGGTTTTTTCCAATAATCAACAGGAGTATTCAAACCTGCTCTATTCAGAATAAACCAATAAATAACTCCTAAAGGATAAATTGATCCATCAAAGAATAATGCACCATCTATATCATCAACATGGTTACACGCATGATAACCTTCAGCCAAGGTCCTGGCAATCATAGAAACAGCACTAGAAAGACTACGAGACCAATCAACATCAGGAAAATCAACTATCTCAGCATAAATATTCTCAGATTTCTCTAAAACCTCTTCACGGTAAAGAGATTCTTCATCCTCATAATAAACAGAAGTAATAATACTACCCTTACCCTCCAAAGATCTATCAACACCTGCACCAACAGAACCAATCTTAGCATAAGCAGAATCAATAATCAATCCATTCATATACTCCATAGGCCTAGTAGTGCTAGAATCCACTCCATAAGTATTAACCCAAGGATCATCACTCCAAGTACCTAACTCCGCAACCTCAGAAATATAAATTTTCAGATCATCCTTAGGATCAACCTCACCACCTTCCTCTCCCAACTTATAATAGAATTCCTTAGCCATCTCCCGGTTTTTATTCATGTCTCTCGGAAGATTTTCATCTATATCCCCAAGAATTTTCTCCATTACATTAAATGCTTCCCTATCAACCATTTAAGACAACTCCCCTCTCCTTAATTCAACATGGCTAAGATCACTCGTAGAATCTTTTGTAACTCTACACTCATGATCAGCACTATGGATCAAAGAATCGTTATGACTTACAACAATAACTTGAGGGACCTCCCATTCCTTGATAGTGTCTAACATTTCCTCTAATTGATTAATATGATCATCATCAAGGTAGGTAGTGGGTTCATCTAATATGAAAGGTGGAAGGCTTTGACCATTCTGATTTCCTCTTTCAGCAATTAACCTATATATCCCTGCTCTTAGAGCTAGATTTACTATTGCTTGTTCTCCTCCACTTAAATTTTCAGGATTTACTGAGTTTCCATCTCCTTTAACCATTTCTATTCCGTAATCTTCATCTATTTTCACTCTTTCATAGCTTGAGCTTTGGTAGAGGTCTTTGAAAATTTGGTTGGTATAATAATTTATGTATTCCAGGTTTTGTTTGCGGAGGTTTTCTTTTACTGATTTGTAGGTATTTATCATTTTTTCTATTTCGTTGTATATTTGGTTTCCCCAGTTGATTTGTTCTTCTAAGTCATTGATTTGGGTTTTTAATTCATTTATTCTGTCTATTTGATTCTTTATGTTTGTTATTTGTTTTTGAAGTTCTTCTTTTTTCTTGGTGGCTTGTTTCTTGGATTTATTTTTTTGTTTAATTTTTTTCTTTATTTTCTGTATTTGTTTTTTAATTTCTTCTGGGTTTTTTTCTTTTAATTCTTTTTTTAGTTCTTTTAGTTCTTGTTTTGTTGTACTGATTTGTTTTTTTACGTTATTTAGATGTTCTTTTCTGTTTTTGATGATTTCTTGGTGGTTTTTTATTTTGTTTTTTTTGTCTTTTATTTCGTTATGGAGTTCGTGGGCTTTTTCAATTTGTTTTTTGGTGTCTTTTTTCTTTTTCAGTAATTTTTCTGTATTTTTAAGTTTTTCTTCTGCTTTTTTTAATTCATTTTCTAAGTTTTCTACTTTTTCTTCGATTTTTTGTATTTCTTTGCATTTTTTCATTTGTTTTTTTTCTTTTCTAGATAATTTTTCGCCTAATTCCTCGATTTTGTCTATTGATTCACATTTTTCTTTTTCTATGTTTTTTACTTCTTTAAATAGTTCTAATATTTTCTCAGCTTTGTTTATTCTAGTAATTAGTTCTTCTTTATTTTTCTGTGAACTTTTCATTTTATTTTTTGTTTTTTCTAGTTTTTGATTTATACTTTCTTTTTCTTCTTCAAGGCCCTCTATTTTTTCTTTTATTTCTTTCATTTTTGTTTTTAAGTCTTCTTTTTCATTTCTTTTTTCTGAAATTTGATCTTTTAAGGTTTTAATTTCTTCTTTACGGTATTTTACTGCTTTTACTACTTTTCTCCGGAAATTCTTCAATTTTTCTAATTTCTTATCTTTATTCCGTTTTTTCTGTTTTTTCTGTTTAATTTTTTTCTTTATTTCCTGGATTTCTTCTTCAAGGTTTTGTTTTTCCGGTATTTGTTCTTCACTTACTGGTTGTTCACAGGTAGGGCAGATCTTTTCTTTTTTCATGTCTTTTATTTGTTTTTCTATACTTTTTTTCTTATCTTTTCTTCGTTTCAATTCATTTATCTCATTTAGTATTTCTTCTTTTGATTTACTTAGTTCTGTGTTTTTATCTTCTATTTTTTTATCTCTTATTTGTTCTAGTTCTTCTTTTTCAAGATCTATATTGAATTCTTGAGCTTCTTTTTCTAGGTCTTTGATTTTTTCGTTGAATTCTTCTTTGTTTTCATTCAAGTTTGTTCTTAGTTTTTTTATTTCCTGTTTAATTTTATTGGTTTTGTTTTCTAATTCTCTTTTATTTTGTTTCTTTTGTTTGATTTCTTCCTGTTTTTTGTTTTTATTGTCTTTGTGATTTTTTATTTCTGTTTGTAGTTCTATTATTTTGTTTTGTTTGGTTTCTCTTTTTTTGTTTAATTTCTCTTTTTTGTTTTCGATCTTTTCTTTGGTTTCATTTTCCACGTTTTCGGAGGAGTCTATTGTCTTTAAGTATTCATAAGTTTTTTTATTTCTTTTTTCTGTTTTTTGGTTTAGTTTCTCGTCTATTTTCTTTGTTTGGTTTCTTACTTCTGTTATTTTGTTTTTAAGTGTCTTTTTTTCCTCTAAGATTGTTTCGATTTGTTTGTCTTTGTCTTTAATTTTTTTCTTATTTTGGTTTATTTTTTCTTCTATATTCTCAATTTTGGTTTCAGTTTTGTTGGATTTGTCTCTAACTTTGAGATATTCTTTTTCAGCTTTTTCTTTACTTTTTCTGGATTTTTGTTTTGTTTCTACTTCGTATTTTTCCATTTCTTGGTTTATTTGTTTTATAGTTTGTTGGTTTTCTTTTATTTGGTTTTCAAGTTTTTTTATTTTCTTTTTATTATTGTTTATTTTTTCGTTGAGGTTTTTTTGTTCTTTTTTATGTTCTTTGAGTTTCTTTTTTTTGTTATTCTTCTTCTCTTTCTTTTGCTTGTACTCAGATAAATTGTTCTTATTGTTTGTTTTCGCTTCTTTTAATCTTTCTAAATATTCTTCAATATCTTTAATTTTTTTCTTTTTTTCGTTTATCTTTTTGTTAAGGTTTTTTCTCTGTTTTTTTAACTTAGATTTATCTTTAATTTCTTCTAAATCATTCTTCCTTGTGTTTAACTTTGTTTTGCTGTCTCTGATTATTTCATCTGCGGCCCCTCTAGTATTTTTCATTCTTTCAATGTATTCATCTAATGTTTCCAATCCAAGTAACCTATCAACCATCTTCTGCCTCTCAGAACTGCTAGCATTAATTAACTTATCAATTTCCCCTTGCTGAACATACACAGAATTAGCAAAAGATTTTTCATCCATCCCTAAAGCTTCTCTAATAAAATTATTAACCGCTTTAACTCCATCTACAGGTTCATCTAAACTAGATGACCTTAAAACACACTCCTTAGTCTTTGAAGATAAACCATCATCATCTTGAGAAGCCTCTATTCTCCAATTAACTGTAAACTCCTCACCACCAATCTCAAAACTCAACTCAACACTACCCTCACCATTCCTACCTCTAACAAGATCACCAATCTGAATATCATTAGGATTCTCAGACTTCATCTCAGAAGGGAAAAGACCTCCAAAAATCCCTAACAAAATACTAGTCTTACCAGCACCATTATCCCCATGAATCAAAGTAGTACCAGTCGGAAACTCAATCCTCTCATCCCTATAACTTCTAATATTCTTCAAACCAAGTTCCTTAATCCTCATCAATCATCAACCTCCTCAAACAACTCAACCCGCCTCTCACTAATCAACTCACCAGCCTTCTCCCGAACACCAGAATCAGGAACATCACCACCTCTCACCAAATCATCCAAATCCTCAGAAATCTCACTAAGATCAAGATCACTAAACGCATCAAGAACCATAGAATCAATATCCTGAATCAAATCATCAGAAGGATCAATATCACCCAGAGCAACCTCATCCCTCTCATCAATCACACGAGTAACAGCAGCACCAGCCCTCGAAAGAATCTTCTTAACCTCCTGACTATTAACACTACTCCTCTCCCCCTTAAGCGTGACTACAGCAACCTTATCCTCAACATCCATCTCCTGAACCCTACTATGAACAAAATTCAAACTATCAAACTCACCGAACTCAATATCAAACTTAACAAAATCCCTAGTATCCAAAACAATCTGCTCACGATTCAATTCACCAGAATCAATCTCCAAAACACTCACAGTACGAGGATCCGACTCAGACAAACTATTCCTCTCAGTAGAACCACCATAAAAAACCTGAGCCCCATCAAACCTAGTACCAACAGGTTCATGATAATCACCAAGAAGCAAAGCATCAACATCCAAATCCAATCTATTAAAAACCTCATCCAAAGAATAATCAGCCATAACATCAGGAACAGGAGGATTCAACAACTGATGCATACAAACAACATTAAAAAAATCACCATCCAAACTATTCAAAGAAAAATCCTTATACTCCCAAGAAGGCTTAGAAACAGCATCAATACCATAAACAGCAACCTCATCACCTAAAATAACAGGATCACTACCTAACCTCTCACCAACACCGGCCCTACTAATAAGATCCAACCACTGAACATCTCTCTTACGCTCATGATTACCGACAATACCATAAAAAGGAATACCAGCATCCCTCAAAACCTTCAAAGCCTCAACACCATTATAAACAACATTCAAACCAGGAGTACGCTTATCAAACAAATCACCAGTATGAATCACCGCATCAACATCCCTATCAACAGCAACCTCCAAAGACTCCTTAAAAGCCTCCAAAAAATCATCCTTCCTCAAATCACTCCTATACTGCCTCTTACCCAAATGCGTATCACTAACATGAAGAACACGAACCGTCAACAAACCACCCCTAAAACACACTCAAAAACCAAACAAACCACTCACAACAAAAAAGAAAAACACAAATAAAAAAACTTCGATCAAAAACAAACAAAAAACCAATCTATAAAACAAAGAAATCAAAACAACCCCTACAGAAAACCAAAAATAAAAACCCAACACCTGTCGTAGAACCCCTCCTATCACCCTGAATAAAACTAACCACAAAAATATAATATTAAACCCTAATGACCTAAAAATATTCATAGAACATTCAAAATACAAAGCCAAATCAAAAAAACTGTTCAAGATTCCAATTATTCTAATTCACTTCTAATTTCTCCATCAGAAAGCATTTTATCTGAATGAGGTTCTCCACTTCCCTCCATTCGATACCTCTCACAATTCTCCCAATCTCCCTTACAGTATAACCCAACCCATCTTCTACTAATTTGATCATTCTCGTAGTATTTTTTGATTGGACAGACCCGATACCACTTACAAGTCTTTTTTAACACATTAAGTTTTTTGTAGCTACTGTAAACATCTTTTTTTAAAGATTCATCATATAATAGAGTGGCTGGATGAGATAAGGGAAATATTTTTATTTCAACTTCTTCTATCCATTTTAATTTATTGAAGGGTTCTGATTTGGTTTCTGGCAATTCCAAGTCATACTTATTGTATATGTATTTAGTTGAGTACCATCCGAGCGGAACTAGTATATCTGGATCTATTATTTCTATTTCTTTTTCTAGGTATGGTGAACAGGCCTTTATTTCTTCTTGTTTTGGTTTTCTGTAGTCAGGAAGTTTGCATTTGAGAAGGTTTGTCATGTAGAGTTCCTTCCTTTTTACTGAAGCATTCTCTAGTAGTTTGTCTAAGATTTTTCCTGATGGTCCTATGAACATTTCTGATTCTTG
>CAYNOZ010000042.1:0-13522 GCA_964398955.1 uncultured Thermococci archaeon
GAGTTATCTTATTTTTATGTCGGTACTTGATACTGTCTCATTACTTCGGGCGGACAAACCGCCTCAAGTGGTTACTCCTCTGTAGTATTAGGAATTTAATTGTTACGGTTTTGTGTATACTCTCCCTAAAGGTAGAGGTCTTACCCAACCACAAAAGATAAATTCAATTAGGAAAACAAATTTGTAAAGATTTAATTTTTTCTAAAAATATTTAATTATTTCTAATTTGGGTCGCTGCGAAGTCCCCTACGACTGGGAATTTGTAAAGTTCTCCTTGGTAAGCTTTAACCATACCAACTATCCAGATAATAAGCCCCAGTAAACTAATAAGCTGAGCAATCATCCATCCAAATAGGGGAACTCTAAACAAAATATACCTCAAAATAAAAATCCCTAGAAAAATTACTGTAGACTGCATTGCATGAAATCTGATAAAATGATTTTCCTTTTCAATTAATAGTAAAGCAATACCCGTAACAAAACCTAACAAATAAGCTAAAGCCCCTTCAAGATTTTCATCCAAACCTAAAGAAGTATTATTATCTTCACCCATAGACATATTCTTTAGTAATAAACATTATAAATATATAAAACCTACCTCTAGATTAGACTAACTTTTCAGTAGAATAAATCTGATCATTTTAACTATTTCTGATTATGAAAGTATAGGTATTAAATATCTTTAAAATTGGGTTCATTTTCTAGTCATTCACTACTTTGGGAATCTATCCGTTAAATTTAAATTATTTTTCTTCTTTCAGTTATAAGGTAAGTCTATAGATTGGATTATGTATTTTTTAAAGATTTTTTGATTGTTGGAGATGGAGGTTTTAGAATGGTTGAAGAGTTATATTTGGATGATTGTTATAAGAAGAATTGTTCTTCGAAGGTTGAGGATGTGGATGGTAGTTATATTGAGTTAGATAGGACTATTTTCTATCCTGAGGGTGGAGGCCAGCCTACTGACAAGGGAAAGTTGATAACAGATAACGGCGTGGAGTACGATATATCTAAGGTTAAGAAGAGGAAAGGTAGTATTTATCATAAGATCGGTGATAATGATTTGAGTGTTGATCAGGTAGTGGAATGTGAGTTGGATTGGGATCGACGGTATACTTTTATGAAGTATCATACGGCTTTGCATATTTTGTCTCAGGCTGTGTTTTCAAAGTATGGTGGTCAGGTTAAAGGTAATCAGATTAGATTAGATAAGGCTAGATTAGATGTGAATATTGATATTGAGGATCATATGATTTCTGAGTTAGAGAATGAAGTTAATAAAGTAATTGAAGAGAGTAGAGATGTTAGTATTGATGTTTATCCTAGAGAGGAAGCTGAAGAGAAGGTGAATCCGGATAAAGTTCGGCTTGATTTATTACCTGATTTCTTAGAGGAATTAAGATTAATTGAAGTCGAGGATTATGATGTTGACGCCTGTGGTGGAACTCATGTAGGTAATACTAGTGAAATTGATGATATTGAGATAACTGATATTATTAATAAGGGTAAGGATAATACAAGGATAGAGATTAGCATGGAATGATCTTTATTTAGGTTTTCTTTTTTTCGTTCTTTGATATTTTATTTGCTTTTTTGATTAGTATTTGGAATTTTGTTCCGTTTTTCTGGTTTTTTACGTTAATTTTTACTTTGTTGTGTTTTGCTATTTCTTTGAGTGTGTAGTATCTAACTCCTCCTATTCCTGATGTTTCTCCAGTGTAGTGCTCTCCTTTGTATAATTTGATTGTTTCTTCTGGTAGTTTTTTTCCGTTGTCTTTTATGGTTAGGTTGATATTTTTTTCCTTGTTTGTTACGTTTATTTTGATTTTTGTTACTTTTGGTGCTTTGATTCTAAGTTTTAGTATTCCTGTTATTAGTGTTTCTAGGGAGTAGTTTCCTATTATTTTTTCCATGTTTTTTGGGTATTTTTCTTTTATTTTTACGTTGTTTTTTTCTGCAAGTTCTTTTACATCTTGTTTAGCTTGTTTTAATGTGTTTTTTATGTTTTTCTCTTCGTACCAGTCAGTTTTTTCTATTTCTTCTAGTTTTTTAACTAGTTTAAGTATTTGGTCAGCTTCTTTTCCTGTGTTTAATCCTTTTTCGATGTAATCGTTATATTTTTCTGGTATTTCTATATCTTCTAATAGTCTTAGGTAACCTTGTATCGTTTGAAACTTGGTGTTCAGGTCTTGCCTTAGGAGTGTGTAGAGGAATTTTTTTTCTTCTTTGTTTTTTTCTCTTTTGGTTACATCTCTAATTATCAGATTCCATCCGATTGGTTTGTTTTGAGATTCTTTGAGTGAATTGGCTTGAATTTGGTAGTGTTTGATTTCGTTTTCCATGTTAATTTTGCATAGTTTATCTTTTGTTTTGTTAGATTTCATTACTTTTTCTATGTTAATTGTTTTATTGAATAATTTTTTCGCATCTTTTCCAATAAAATTGTCTTTTTCTTCACTAGTTTTTCTTAGTAAATTTTCTGCAGATTTATTCAAATCGATTATCTCTTTATCTTTGTCTAGTACTAAAATTGGATCTTTAATTTTGTCAAAAACGGTTTTTCTACCTATTATTAACGCCCCTAAGAAGTCAAAATTTTCGATACCGTAAGCTAATGATAGAACGGCAACAGTTAACAAGAGAGGTGTTATGTCTAATGTAATTACAGAAGTCATATTGTAGAATAAGTTACCTATTAATGGTGTTAATACTCCAATAGCTATTAGAACTGCAGGTTTCCAATAGAATCTATGGAGGGAAGTTAGGGAGTAAATGATTAGTACAATTCCAATAGATATCATTATATAACTATAAATAGTATTGAACCAAAACATTGGACCTAATTTTGCTGTAAAATAAGTTATCCCTTCTATATCGGTAATTGAGATGCTTTGATAGAATAGGTGATGGTATTGGTTACTCCACTGAGTAATTAGGTTGATTACAGGAATGATGGAGAATATTATGGTGGTTTTTTTGTTTACATATTTGACTTTCCCTGTATATTCTAGTGAGAATAGGAACCAGGTTACAGGTAAGAATACTATTCCAATATATTTTAGTTTGGCCCAGAACATGGTTCCTGATAATGTTGGTGATGCTAATTCCATTAAGTTTGAGAATACCCAGATAGCACCAATTATTGTTAGATAGTAGAAAATTTTTGTTACTTTGTTGTCTTTGAATGTTTTTACTCTCCAGGCTAGCATTATGAAGGATAGTCCTGATAATAAATATAATGTTAATAGTAAAATTCCTGTATTACTTATCATTTTTAGTTCCCTTAGAATTATGGTTTATTATTTTTCCTATTTTAAGTTTTTAGGGGTAATTTAGTTCGATTCTTTTTGTTTGTTTTTATCCGTAAATACTTTTCTTAAACCAAATGTTTATAAAATTTAATTGTAAAAAATTCAAGAAAATCAAATTACAATATCAAGGTTTGAAATTCTCATCATTAAATATTTAAATTCAAATGAATAATAACAAAACGGTGATTAAATGTCTCGAAGAAATGTAGAATTAATTGAAAATGCAGGAATAGATGTCGACGAACTAATAGACAAATTAGTCAAAGCAGCCTCAGCCGAATTCACAACATATTTCTACTACGGAATACTAAGAAACCACACAACAGGACGTGAAGGGGAAAGCTTCAAAGAAATAATAGAAGACGCAAGACTAGAAGATAGAAACCACTACGAAGCACTACAACCAAGAATCTACGAATTAGGAGGAGAAATACCCAACGACATAACAGAATTCGCAAACATAGCAGCATGCCCAGACGCAAAACTACCGGAAGACCCAACCGTAGAAAACATACTACAAACACTACTCGACGCCGAAAGATGCGCAGTAGGAGTATACACAGAAATCTGCAGATACACCCAAGGAAAAGATCCAAGAACCTACGACCTATCAAACGCAATCCTACACGAAGAAACCGAACACGAAGCATGGTTCGAAGAACTGCTAACAGGAAACCCATCAGGACACTTCAGAAGAGATGAACCAGGGGAAAGCCCTTACGTATCCAAATTCCTGTAAATAATAAAGAGGTAAAAAAATGGGAACCGAAGGAAAAAAACTGGTAAAATTAGATGTCGAAGAACTGATAGATGATCTAAATAAAGCACTAGCAGATGAATGGCTAGCCTACTACCAATACTGGATAGGAGCCCAAGAAGTAAAAGGCCCACTAAGAGGAGCAGCCGAAGCAGAACTAATGGAACATGCAAACGACGAACTTAGACACGCGCAAATGCTAGTTGAAAGAATACAACAACTGGATGGTACACCAATTCTAGAACCGAAAAAATGGTACGACAAAACAAACTGCGGATACGAAGCCCCAGAAGACCCATCAGTAGAAAAAATAATCAACCAAAACATAGAAGGCGAACAATGCGCAATCGACGTCTACCAAAAAATACTGGAAAAAACAGAAGGAAAAGATTCCGTAACATACAACATGGTAAATGAAATACTAGAAGACGAAATCGAACATGAAGACGACTTAGAAGCCATCCTAGAAGATATGGAATACCGATAAATTGCTCTCTATCTTCTATTTTAGTATTTTTATTTAATGAATAATTAAAAAACCAAATTAATTTCTCAATCGTCACCAAAAAATAAATAAAAAAAGTTAAAATCTAATCTTATTCAATAAAATATTTTATTAATAATGCTAACATTCCTACAATCTATTTTACCTTTTCTACATAAATTTTTTAGATATAATAACCTTTTCGCTTTAACTCAATTTTTATTTGGATAATTTTTTCTAGGTTAGATAAATTTTTAAATAATCATCTAAAAGATTTTAAGGGGAGATTATTTTGGAGGATTATGATGTTTTAGTTATTGGTAATGGTTCGGGAGGTTATATATCCGTTAGAGGATCGAGGGAAGGGTACAAAACTGCATTAATAGATAAACCACCTATTGGAGGAACTTGTCAAAATTACGGCTGTATGCCTTCTAAAATGCTTATCAATATTGCTGATAAACTAAAACAATCAAGAACCTTAGATAATGATGGAGTAAAATTAGAAATCCAGGATATTGATTTCGATTATATTATGGATGAATTACGTAAAACTAGGAAAGAATGGCAGGAAAAAAAGAGGGAGAAATTTGAAGCTTTGAAAAATCCTGAATATTATAGCACAGTAGGTAAATTTGTGGATAATTATACAATCGAAACTGAAGACGGGGAAAGATTAAGAGGGGAAAAGATATTTATTGCAAATGGAGCGAGACCTTCTATTCCTCCGATAGATGGAATAGATGAGGTTGATTATCTTACTAATGAAACTATTCTAGAATTAGAACAGCTCCCAGAAAAATTAATAATAATAGGCGGAGGTTACATAGGAGTTGAATATGCTCACTTTATGTCACAAATTGGAAGTGATGTAAAATTGATTCAAAGAGGTAACAGGATAGTTAAAACACAAGACCGAGATATATCCCAACACCTTAAACAGAGACTATCAAAAACCATTGATCTAAAATTAAATACTGAAGCCCAGAAAATAGAAGAATATAATAATAAAATCAGAGTTAAAACTTCTGCAAATGGTGAAGAAGAGATTTTTACATCGGATGAAGTGATGATAGCTACCGGTAGAAAGCCTAATACCGATATCCTAAACCTGGAAAATACAGAAATTCAAACAAATGAAAGAGGATACATAAAAGTCGATAAGTACCTAGAAACAACACAAGACAAAATATGGGCGGTAGGAGATATAAACGGAAAATCAATGTTCAAACACACAGCAAACAAAGAATCAAAAATCGCATGGAAAAATTCTAAGAAAGAATCTAATAAAAAATCAATAAATTATCAAGCAGTACCAAGCGCTGTATTTACTGAACCAAAAATAGGATCAGTAGGATTAACAGAAGAAGAAGCAAAAGAAAATTATGAAATACTAGTAGGGAAAGCAAATTACCAAGATATTGAAAAAGGATTCCTAACCAACAGCAAAGGCATGGCCAAAGCAATAGTGAAAAAAGATGATAAAAAAATACTAGGATTCCATATAATAGGACCAGACGCTCCAAACCTAATACAAGAACCTGTAAACATAATATCAAACAATAGAACAATAGATGAAATAAAAAATTCAATCCATACATTCCCAACTCTCGCGGAACTAATCCCGAAAACATTAAAGAGTTTAGGAACAGTAAATTAGAGAAACTAATCAAATAAAAAAATTTGAGAATAAATATTTAGGTGAAGAACATGGTTAATGTTGAAGAAGAAATTAATTTGGTTGATAGTAAGTTTAATGAAGTTAAGATTGGTGATGAAGTTAAGTTTGACAGAGATGTTAGATTTGATGAAGCAGAAATAGATGAAGGTGAAACTGGAGAAATTATTGAATGGCAGGGAGAGGGTGATGGAAAAAATTGTGCAATTAAACTTAATACCGAACATTCTGAATTAGAAGATTTGGATAACTGCTTTCCATTAAAAACTTACAACCGTCAATCTATAGAGGATAAAGAAGCGAAAGCTATGATCTTAGATTTTTTAATTAAAATTTAACGCTATTAAAATATTTTTACTTACTTTTTCACTATTAAATTATTTAAAGATATTATTATTATAGGAATTTCTAAACAGTGAAAGTGAGACTACCTAAATTACCTTCATTCTTGAAGAGAAATTTCGATATGAACTTTATACTAAATAAATCTTGCTTTTCTCCAGAGGTTATCTCATACACCTGATAAACTTGAATCTTAGCTCTCTGGAAGTTTATATCAAAATCAGATGATGTATAATATTGCCAATTGGTTTACTTATTCTTTTATCGGTACAGGGAAGGTCTTTTCAATTACTAGAGGGAAATTTTTAGATTTAATTTTTTTGTTGGGATGATTATTTTTTTCTTTTGGGTTTCTCTTTTGGATCGGAAGTGATTTATTATAGTTTTTTTAGTATGTTGATGGGTGTTTGGATTTGAAAAAGATATTAGGATTAACGGTTATTGCCTTGGTTTTAATTTCACCTGTTGTGGCTTCGAATAGTGAGGATTTTGATGTTGGTATCAATTTGAGTGATTCGTCGGTTGTGGTTCATAATGAGGTTAAGTTTGTTGCTTCGGTTTCTGGTGATGTAGATATTGATTCTTATAGGTGGGAGTTCGGGGATGGTGATACTGCTTATGGGGAATCTGTTTCTCATAGATATGATGATACTGGAAACTACGAGGTTGAACTGAGGGTTAAGTCTGAATCTGGTAAGAAAAGATATGCTGAGAAAGATATTAGAGTAACTGAGTTTTCTTCTAGTGTTGTTAGTTCTGCTGATAAGATTGAGATTTATATTTCAGGGGAAAGTCCTGGTAAAACTGTTGAAGTTGTTAGGGCAGGTAAAAGGGTTATAGTTAATATTAAACCTTGGGAAAGCATTCATTCGGTAACCCAGTTTAGCACTTCGACTACTAATTATCTAGGGAATATTTATGTTAAAGTTAAACATCTTGGTAAGAATCTTGAAAATATTAATGATATACCTAATTCATATACATTTACTAATTTAACTCTTAATAATGCCTTAGAAAGTGAGATAGCTAATTCTACTGTAGGATTTAGAGTTGAAAAACAATGGATGACTATAATGAGTGCAAATCCGGAAGATATTATCTTAAAGAGACATGTTAACGGAGATTGGCAGAATCTTAACACTTCAGCTACAGGTGAAAACGAGGAATTCTATAACTTTGAAGCGGAAACACCAGGCTTTTCAGTATTTGGTATCGCAGCAAAACCAAGATTAGAAACTAGTACTGAAGTAGATAAAAATATCGGAGAGTCAATATTCGAAGACTTAATTCAGGAAGATTTCAATGAATTGGTGATCGGAAGAGCAGGAAGTGAGAATATTTCAGCAACATTTACAAAGGATAGTATGAATTATTCGAATAAAAATTATCAAAGTACTTGGAAATCAGTAGATTACGGGTTAATCGAACATAGAAACCAGCAAACGTACATAGTAGGAACTCATAGATACGGTACGGAAGCAGCCTTGATGTTATATGATAAAGTAGAACCAGCTGATAATACATTAGTTAAGTGGGAAGATCAGAATTCCGACCAAGAAGTACAATGGACTGAAGTAAAAACAGTTAAAGAATGATTTTAACTATTTTTTTACTTTCCTATTATTTTTAATGAAGCTTTTATTATTATCCAAGGCACTACGTTGATTCCTTTAATATCCTTTTCACTTAGAATAGACTTGTTGATTTCTTCTATTAACTCTGAATTCCTGTCTTTTAACTTGTTAATCCTATTATTCTTTTCATTTATTACTTTTTCTTTTCTTTTTATCTGACTTTCTTTACTCTCTATTTCATCTTTTAAATCATCGATTTTTTCTTCCAATTCAGTTATTTCATTATTCTTATTCCTAATTCTAGCCTTCAAAGTACTTTTAGTAGTTTTTAATTCCGTTTCTTTCTTCTCCAATTGATCTTTCAAAAACCGGATTTCATTATCTTTTTTTTCAATAAGTAAAGCTGTATTTTCCTTATCTTCGAACAAATACTCCTTTAAAGCATTATTAATCCCCTGAGAAACACTAATATCATGTTGATCAACACGACCCTTAAGTTGGTTAAAAAGATCATCATCTATAGAAACATCAATATCCACCATACAAATCAAATATAAAAATGGTTTAGGGAAAAAAGAAACTTTTGGTTAAGAGAAAATTTAAATTCAGAATAAAGAAATTTGTATCTATCAACCTGTATTTAACTTTTTAATAGAATTTTTTCAGACCATAAGAATAAATAAAAAATCAATAAACAATCTTTAATAATTTAAAAAGCTTATAATATATTTATATATGTATATATAGTTAGGGAAGTCTCCTAAGGAAAAGACTTCCCAACCGAATCCTGAAGCACTTAGGGTCACGTTCAGGCAAGTAATCCGGCATTATGTTTACGAGAAATTGGTATATATAAGTTTTTGAAGATTTGATATTATTTTTCCTGTTATCAGTTGTCATGTTTTACTGCGAACCATATTGTTATTGATATGAGCAATATTATGTATATCCAAAGGTTGAAGTACCATGATAGAGATACTATTCCGTATATGAGCCCTCTTCTTGCTAGTAGGTATTCTCTGTTCCCAGCTTCGTATTTTTCTGCTAGGTATTGTATTGCGTTTTTGTTTTCAATTTTTTTTATTTGGTTTGGTGATGATTTTATTAGTATTGTTATTGCGGTGAAGTATCTGAGTGAGAGCATTGAGTTTAGTAGTGAAAAGCTTAGGGAGATTATTATTGTCCAGGTTGGGTAGTATTTTGGAATTATGCTTGGAAATTCTATTATTTCTTCTATTCCTATTAAGTTTATTAGTAACCCTATTAGTAGCACACTTGTTGTTGCTAGAAATGTTACGGCCATAATAAGGTTTCTTAATTGTTGTACGATTAGTATATGGTTTTTTTCTTCTAGAGAGTTGGTTAACCAGCTTTCGATTGAAGGTTCCATTCTTCCCTTTTTAGTTTTCATAGGATTTTTATCAGTAATGTAAAAATACAATCCATGATAACCAAAGAAAGTTAGGAGGAATGTTATCAGTCCTAGCAGATTAAGATTTAACATTACTTAACTTTAGTTGTTAAATTATTAATAATTTTTGTTTATCTTCCTTAATTTATATATTGTGTTATTCTTTCAAAACAAAGGTTTTAAATAACACCTTTTCTTCTTCTTTCTCTGGTACTATGAATTGGGGCTTCCAGGTAAAAGATGTGTTGAATTCAGTGAAATTAGAAGTGATTAGTCCTATTTTTATGATTTATTGGCTTTTTCTTATTGTATTATTAGAATGATTATTCAAGAGAGTTGCTTGCCAGGTGGCTCTTAAGATCTGTTCTTCAGCAAATAAATAATCAAAAATGATTTATATTAAGATTAGAATTATTAAGGATTTGCATTAATTTAAAGGAGGTATTAGATGGAACCTATATTAGGATTATTAGTTTTAAGCGCGATTGTAGCATTAGGAGATGTAGTTTCAAACTTTACTAGGGCTAGAGTTCCTATGTTGACTGTTGCATTTTTCACTTACCTTATTCTGATTTGGGTAGGTATGCCTAAGGATCTGCTTCAGGTTGCTAATGCACAAAAATTTGCAGGGGTATTAGTTCCTATACTGATTGTGCATATGGGTACTTTACTACCATTTGAAACTTTGAAAAAGCAATGGAGAGCTATTGCCACTGGATTAGGTGGTGTTGTAGGGATTTTGATAATGGTAGTTGGCGTTGGAAGTTTAGTAGTTGATTATCCTAGCGGTGTTGCTGCAGCAGGTCCATTATCCGGTGGTTTACTGGCTGGAGTTATTACAATGCAAGGATTAGACGGTGCAGGATTATCCAACCTAGTAGTTATAACCGGAATAGTACTAGGGGTTCAAGGAATAATAGGGATGCCGATTGCTTCAAACATTCTGAAGAGACACGGATCCAAAGTAACTGCTGGATCAGAAGAAAAAATGGAACAACAACTAATGACAGACGGTGGTGAAAAACAGAAAAAGGGGTTACTTAAAATAGTACCTGATAAATATTTCTCAAACACTGTAATACTCATATTCGCTATTGCAGGTGGAACAGCAGCAATGTACTTGGAAAATCTAACAGGAGGAACAATTAGCTATAGTATATTCGCTTTAGTAATAGGTGTAGTTGGATCCTATTTTGGAATACTTCATAAGAAAATACTGGACAAGAGTAATTCCTTTGGAATAATGATGTTACTCTTGATAGTCTACCTACTTCCTGTCATGATGAACCGTGTAACACCAAGTATGTTTACAAAGATGATAGGACCAGCAGTAGCCATGATCATACTAGGAGTGATAGGATTAATGGCCGGAGGTTACGCGGTTGGAAAATTTATAGGATGGGATTGGACACTTACCATACCCGTAGCAACAACAGCACTATACGGATTCCCTGGGGACTACCTACTATGTGAAGAAGTCGCAAGATCAGTTGGAGAAAATGAAAAACACGAAAAGGCAATAATGAACAAAATATTACCTCCAATGCTAGTAGGAGGATATACGACAGTAACAACTGCATCAATTGTAGTAGCATCATACTTAGTTGGAACACTTTAAGGTGAAAAAATGGGTAAAGTCTTACAAGTAGGAAAAATAATAGACGGAAACGGAGATGAATTAAAAAATAAAGAAATCAAAATCAAAGAAGAAAAAATTGTGGAAATCGATGATGAAGTAAAAAAAGACGAAAAAGACACAGTAAAAAACTTTAAAGACAAAATAATGATTCCAGGAATGATAGACTCACATCTGCATTACGCAATGAATGGAGAACCCAGTTTCGAAGAAATGTTCCTAGAAGAATCAGTACCGTTCATGACATTAAAAGCAGTAAATCATGCAAGAAAAGATTTAGAAATGGGATTCACAACTGTCAGAGACATGGGGGCTCCAGGAGGATTAGCTTTAGCACTTAGAGATGCAATAAATGAGGAACACATAAAGGGACCAAGGATCCTAGCAAGCGGGTCAGCTCTTAGCATTTCCAGTGGACATGGTGACTGGTACTCAGAATGGGTTGATTTAGATGAACCATTATCCGTAAAAGCTGATGGAAAAAAAGAGGTAAGAAAAGCTGTAAGAAAGCAAATTCACAAAGGCGCAGACAATATAAAAGTAATGGCATCTGGCGGAGTTATGGATAAAGGAAGTGAACCAGGAGCACCAGAATACAGCGTAGAAGAAATGAAAGTAGCAGTAAAAGAAGCTGAAAAAAGAGGACTGCCTACAGGAGCTCACGCACAAGGAACAAGCTCAATAAAAAACGCATTAAAAGCAGGAATATCATCAATAGACCATGGAATCTACCTAGACAAAGAAGCAGTAAAAATGATGAAAGAAAAAGAAAAACACCTAGTACCCACCCTAGCAGCACCAAACAGAATAGTAGAATACGGCACAGAAGCCGGAATCCCAGAACACGCAGTAGAAAAATCAAAAAAAGTAAAACAAAGACACGAAGAAAGCTTCAAAATGGCAATAAAAAACAACGTAAAAATAGCGATGGGAACAGATAGCGGAACCCCATTTAACAAACACGGAGAAAATGCTTACGAACTAGAATTAATGGTAAAACTTGGAATGACAGAAATGGAAGCAATACAATCAACAACAAAAGAACCAGCAAAACTACTAAGAATAGAGAACAAACTAGGAACAATAGAAGAAAACAAAATAGCAGACCTCGTAATACTAGAAAAAGATCCACTAAAAGACATCACAATACTACAAAAAGAAGAAAACATAACATCAGTATACAAAAAAGGAAAAAAACAAGTCTAAAAATAGATAAAAATTACAAAAACATTTTTTTATCATTTTTTTCCAATCGTATTATAATTTAAATCACTTACAACGAAATTCGCATACTTATGAACCTCAGAATCAAAATGCCAAGCAACCTCTATATTTGTAGGCACCTTAACCCCATTAATCCTTCTATAGTCGTCATACTTACCTCCCCACTCAACTAATTTATAATTCTCATCACCACCCCAATACCTTTCAGTAACTGATTCAGTAATTTCACCTACTTCATTGAAGACAAAAGAGGCCTCAATAGTATGATCACCATCTTCAAAGTAAAGTTTAGCTGAACTAGAATCTATGGACTCCCACTCTAAATTTTCTCTCGGAAGTAATGCAGTAGGATACCATGGAGCTTCTAGAACCCATCTAGCCAGATCAGCCTGATCCATCTTCTCTCCAGATTTTTCACTTAATGTAAATAAAGAAAGTAATTTAACCTTCATCTCACCTTTCTCATCTATATAAGAATCACTAGCAGTAACAGGAATTCCCAAAAAAGGCTTAACCTTACCTACCCAAATAAAACCAGGTTTATGAGTAGTAAAAAATTCTTTACCTTTAATATCAAGCCATTCTTGACCCTTCTTAGTTTTGAACTTTCCAACATGTTCCAACTCAGCATTACTAATATAAGACTGACCCTCCTCAAGCACATTCCTGAAATATCTTTGAACAGGTTCAGGCAGATTCTCGATTTCATCATAACTAAATAAATTATCAGATAAATCTTCTGTCTTATCATATAATTCTTTTTTCTTTTTTTCTATACCGCTTCCTAACATAAAACCACCTCAAAGCATATTAATAAAACATAATTGTTTGGATCACAAACTTTAGAGTTTAATAATGAACCTCAAAAATCTTTACCCATCTTTGGTAATAATTATTTTTTATTCACTGATATTTTTTGAAGCCTTTAGTTTAAGTACTTACTTCCTTGTAATTTTTTTGAATTCAGTATATATGAGTGTTATCTATTTCGGTAAAGTAATCTTTCTATTTATCCCTGAGAATATTTTTTGCTCATATACTGAAATAATATTGAATTAAATTTCTTTTTTAATTTAAAAGATTTTTTGAAGATTTTCTATCTATT
>CAYNOZ010000043.1:0-5745 GCA_964398955.1 uncultured Thermococci archaeon
TTACGGCATTCATCCCCACGGCAAGCCATGGGGTATTCTGCCTCACTCCACTATAAAAATCTGAAACTAACCCTATAACAATATTTGAACAATAATCAACACTAATTACAGAATAAAAGTTTTAAATTATTTTGAACTTTAATAATTAATATTTTTGAATCAGTTCATTACAGTACCCATTTCATTTTTTTAAGTTTTATTTTTTATTTTTTGCGTTTGTTTTTTGGTTGTCTGGTTTTTGCATTTCCATATTAAAGATTGTTCCATTAGGTTTTCTGTTCTTTATTTCTATCTTTGCGTTATATGTTTCTGCAATTTTTTTTACTAGATACATTCCAATACCTGTTCCAGATTCTTTTCCTTTTTTGAATCCCTTCTTGAAGATTCTGTCTCTGTGTTTTTGGGGGATGCCTTTTCCGTCGTCTTCCATTTTACATGAGATTTTGTTTTGTTTTTCTTTGACTGTTATTTTTATTTTTTTGGAGTTTCCGTGTTTTACTGAGTTTTCTATTAGGTTGGTGAATAGTTGTCTTAGTAATGATCCTCCTTTCACTATTATTTCGGGTTTTTGGCAGTTTATTTCTATTTTGTTTATTTCTAAGACTTTTTGTTCTTCTTTGGCTGTTCTTCTAAGAATTTTGCATATGTCTATGTTTTCTATTTTTTGTTTTTGTTCTAGTTGGTTTAGGGTTTTTACTTTTTTTATTATGTTTATTGAATTTTTTGTTGCTCTTTGAGCTTTTTCTATGTATTTTCTGGCTTCTTCTGGTATTTGATATTCTTGTGCAAGTTCTAGGTAGCCCTCTGTTATTTGGTTTTTGTTTCCTACGTCATGTCGGAGTAGTGAGTGTAGGAATTTTTCTTTTTCTTGTGTTTCTTTTCTTTTTGTTATGTCTCGGGCTATGCTTAAGATAGCATCTTTTCCTTGGTACTTTATTGTCGTTGAGCTTATTTCTACTGGTATCAGTTCTCCTTTTTTTGTTTCATGCTTTGTTTCGAAAACTTGTACTTGATCTTCCTTTACGGTGTTGATTAGTTCATTTATTTTTTCTGGTTTTAGGTTTGCGTCTATGTCTTTTGGACTCATTTTTAGTAGTTCTTCTTTTTTGTATCCTAATTTTTTTACGGCTGAGTTGTTTACTTCTAAGAATTCTCCTTCAGGGCTTATTACCCATACAGTGTCATTCATACCGTTAATTAGTTCTTGGTATTCTTCTCTGCTTCTTTGTATTTCTTTTTCTCTCTCCTTTCTTTGTGTAATATCTTTGTATACTGCTATTATGTGGGTTTCTTGTTCTAGCTGGATTGGGGTTGCTGATATGGATACAGGGATTTCTTCATTTTCTGTTTTTCTGGTTGTTTCATAATCCACATATCCTTCTTTAGATTTTTCATCAAGTTCTTCTGCCTCATTTTTAAATCTTTTAGGTACTATGATTTTGTTAATGTTTTTACCCTTAATATTTTTGAGTTTATATCCGAATACTTTTTCAAATCTTTTATTTATGTTTAATACTTTCATATTCTTATTTACTAGTATCATGGGTTCAGGATTTTTATTGAACAAGTTTTTAAATCTTTTTTTAGTTCTTACTAATTTATCTTCCATTTCTTTCCTCTCGCTAATATCTCTTACAAATTCTACAACGCCTATTGTTTTTCCTGTGTCAGGATCAGTCATTGGGTAATCATAGATCTCAATCCAATCTATTTCAGAATCAGGCAATCCTCTCATGATTTTTCTTTCTGTTTCTCCTGATTTCATACTTCTTATGGCTGGACAGTTTTCACAGGGTTTATCTCCATTCTGATATACTTTATAACATTTTTTCCCTTCTAAAGGGGTTCTACCTGAATACCAGTTCCTAATAGTGCTATTAACGAATTCTATATTAAGATCTTTATCCAGTACGCTTATACCGTCTTGAACAGTTTTTAACGTGGTTTTCATTAACCTTTCTCTTTTCCTTAATTCTTTTTCTGTTCTACTGTGTTCTACTTCCTTGTAAATAGCTTTTGCAAGAACATTGTACTGAGATCTCGCATCAACACCTTTCTCCAAGTAATGATCAGCTCCAAGATTCAAGGCTCTAATAGCAACCTCTTCCCTACCCTGACCAGTCAACATAATAAACGGAATATCACTTAATCTACCTTTCTCTAATTTTCTTACCTTCTCTAAAAAATCAAGACCATCCAGACCAGGCATCTGATAATCAGAAACAATACAATCATAATTATTTTCCTCTAACAATTCTAAAGCCTTAGAAGCGGAAAAGGCAGAATCAGTATTAATAGACTCATTTTCTCTTTCAAGAAACGTACTCTCTAACTCTAAAAAATTTTTATCATCATCTACAAGTAAAACATCTATTCTCTGATCATCACTTTCAAAACCTGACATACAATCGATCCAATAAAAATTTTTTACTAATAAAACTATTGATTTACCATTCTTCCATCTACAAACATATCTAATAAAATAATAAATTATTTAAATTATATTTTTTAAAATCTAGTTGGTGTATTAGGTGTCCAGCTTTTCCTTAGATACAGATTCATTACTAAATATTGATCCATATGAATTTGAAAAATTAATAGCAGATTTATGGATTAATATGGGTTGGAATACTGAAGTAAGTGATAAATCAAACGATAAAGGAGTTGATGTAGTAGCCATCAAACAAGATGCCTTCAAAACCAAACAAATGATCCAAGTCAAAAGATACGATAAAGGTAATAAGGTAGGTAGTCCAGAGATACAGCAGTACAGCAGCCTTATACAACAAGAAAAAGACGCTGACATGTCATTAGTAATAACCACCAGCGAATTCACAGAAAACGCCAAAGAAATGGCTAAAAAACTAAACGTGAAAACCATTAACGGAAAACAACTAATAAAACTAATACAAAAACATGGAGGAAAAGAACTACTCAAAAACTACCTAAAAACAAGTACAACCAAAAATAATCAAAAAAATATATACAAGGAAGTAGAAAAAAGTTACGCAGTTATAAAAATAGATCCTGAAAAATTAAAAGAAGAAGCTGGAGAAGGAATAATCAAGAAAAACCCAGTAAAAGCACTGAAAACATACCACTACCCATATATAATAACTGAAACCAGCTACCAATTCACAGAAACGAAAGGATTAATCATTAAAAAACAAAAAACGGAATACGATAACGTCTACTTCTGGATAGACGCAGTAGAAGGTAACTACGTAAAAAAACAAAACAAAAAATTCCATACCCTATTCAATATAGAAAAAATCACAGAAAAAGAAATACAAAAACTGAAACAACTACCAATAAAAACCGAAAATCTGGAAAAAGAATCAGAAAAAAGAATACTAAACAATCTAAAAAAGAAAAACTTAATAACACAGAAAAAACAGACCTATGAAAAGAATTTCCAATGGCCTAACTGGAGACAAACCCAATCACCAAATCAAATTCAAACCACAGAAAACCCACAAGAAAAAATAAAACCCGAAATACCTGTAAAAAAAGTAAGGAAATTTCTAAAAAACTTTAAAGACCAAACAACCAAAGTAAACCAAAACAAAATAATATACATACCATACCACATAACAATACTAGAAGATGGAAAAATAAAAGCATATAACGCCATAACAGGAAAAAGAAACAAAAAAATTGGAAAAACAACCTTCAAGAAAAAACTAAGGCATCAAAAAAACCTATACCATCAAAAATAACAGATAAAACATAAAAACCGAAAAACAAAAATAAAGAGAAAAAGAAAAAAGGTTAGACTTCTTCAAAAAGAGTTAAATGAGTTTTCATTCTCTATATTCTTCAAGTATAATTTCAAGTTGCTTTTCTCCAGTATCCTCATCATAAGCTACGATGTACGTTGGAAATCCTAAATTCTCCGCTATAGCAGTTTGTAGGACTAAATTTCCATTAACTCTAACCTCGCCTACATAACTAAGTATACCTGAATATTCTTCTTTTCCAACTACCTCTATTGTGACAGATTCATCGGGAGTTGTTACTGACCATTTATTACCAACTTTCAAACCACCCTCTGAGAAATAAGGAACCATTGGGTTGTACAAACCACCTGCTATAAACGCTCCAGCTGGTGTTCCAGAAGCTTCACTACCTAATTCATCCTTATCCCCAGTAAAAGTAGTTGTAAAGGTTTGATCCTCTACGTTTATTGTGGTTTCAACTGTAGCTTGATTTTCAGAAACCGAGGTAACCTCCCATGTAAAAGATCCTGTTTGACCGTCTGCAGTGAATGAGTACTTGTAGTAAACTTCTTCACTGAAACTGTAGGGTTCCCAGTAAGCAACATCTTCTCCGGTTTGCTCTCCTGTACCTTCGTCAGTATCACCATTTGTTGTTTCTTTTAGCTCTCCTTCAGTTCCTTGCCATGTTCCAGATCCCATGTCTTCAGTTACTTCCCAATCCCCAGAGATCTGTGATGCATCTGTATTGAATGAACCGGACCAGTTAACAGTTCCTAAAGCTGCTGATCCGCTTGCATCTATCATCCCATCTGATGCAGTTCCGGATATATCGCCTGAAGTATCTCCTCTGAAGAAACCTGTGACTTCTCCAGTATCAAAATTAACTGTAAATTCCCATTCTCCTTCCACATCTCCTTGACCTGAGAATGATCCCTGCCATGTTCCACAATAAGTGGTTTTTCCCGTTAGGTCTGAATAAGAGGAGTCAGATCCGTCTTCACCGTTTTGTTGAGAATCATCTCCTTGATCTGTATCAGATGACTGATCTGGGTCTGTTTCTTCATTACTAGTACATCCTAATGTTGTAACTGATAGAATTAGTGCTAATACAAGAAATAGGGTAATTAATTTTTTCCCATAATTTTTTGGCAAATAAACACCTTCTTTTCCATAACTAGTTCAGAGAAAAATCAAATAGAACACTGTTCTAATTCCTTAACTAAACAGGTTATAATCTTTTCTTTTCCTTTAAAAAATAAACTAGCTTTAACTAATAAATAAAAAATATTAACTAATAAAACTTTCGATCTATATTAACATTAAGTATAAAACTAAAAGTTTAAAAAAATAAAGTAGAACCCATATAATAAATAATAAAAAAGAAGAAAATATGAATAACTCCAAACTATTCAAATTATTCCTCGTAAAGTGGTTCTCCTACTGGAATATCTATTCCCACTGACTTACCTAAATGATGTAGTGCATTGTATAGTGCCCATACAAAGAATATTAAGAAAATCCACCCAGATAAAACAGATAAAATCTCTATACTATATATTACTGAGATTCCTCTTATTATGAAAGCAAATCCCGCACCTGGAGCAACTAACCAGGTCACCCAAGGAACTCTAGACATTGGAATAGCCCAAAGCCAAAGAGTCAGACCCAAGAAACATGTCCAATAACCAACTGCAGTTCCAACATGAAAACCCATTAAATGCTCTAAAAAAATGGTCAAAGTAGGTGTAATCATGAACAAATTACCAAATACAGCGAACAAATTACCTGCAACCATATTACCTCTTCTTAAAAGTATTACCCCTGTCGAGGTCTGAGATATAGCTCCAGCCACTCCAATAGGGAACAAGAAAATCGTTTGCTCCTCAGGGATCCTACCTGTATACAAACCGAACAGTATGAAAGAAATACCAGCTAAAGCTAAAAGCCCCCAAGGCTCAGGATTAGCCCAAAAATTATCCTTATCTGACATACCAATTCTCTAAAGCCCAAATTATTTAAACATTAT
>CAYNOZ010000043.1:5845-13262 GCA_964398955.1 uncultured Thermococci archaeon
AAAAGACGGTAAATCTATAAAATATTATTAAATTAATAAAAGCAGTATTATTATTTAAATTTTCATTTATTTATCCCAAAGGCAATTTGTGCGGTTTTCGTTTTTAATCTACTGTAGATTTATCTTAGTTGTATAGATGACTCTTTTTTTGGTTATTTTATTGAGTAAGGTAGGATTGTTTCATTGTGGTTAATACAATTTTTACTTGAATTTTAGTGTTATTACTACAATAAATAGAAGGTTTTTTATGTAGTAACTACGATCATACTTTGTGGGATTATGAAAAGATCAGAAATTTTAGAAGAACTCCAAAGGCAAAACCCTTGGTGGCAGAATAAAGAAACAAAATTAAATGAAAAAATAATTCAAAGAAAATTAAAAACTAAAATCAAAAAAGAATTAGAAAACTCAAAAATTTCGGGAGTAATCGGACTTAGAAGAACTGGCAAAACAACTTTACTCAAACTTCTAATTAAGGATCTCCTAACAAATACTAAAGGAAAAAGAATATGTTATTTTTCCTATGACCTAGCAGAAGAATTAAATCCAAGGAAAATAATTAAGATTTATACTGAAGAAATTTTAAAAGAACCATTAAATAATCTTAAAAACCGAATTTATCTATTTTTCGATGAAATACAAAAGGTGGAAGATTGGGGCAACCAAATCAAGTCAATTCACGATAAAAACTACAACATAAAATTCGTAGTGTCTGGATCTTCTTCAATGAATATTACTAAAGGAGCTGGAGAAAGCCTTGTCGGTAGAATAATGATACATGAACTGAACCCCTTCACATTCTCTGAATTCCTTAAATATAGAGGAGTGAAGCATCAAAAATTAAACTTGAAAAACTTAAAATATCCTAATAATTCTGAAGAGTTAAGAATTCATTTTAATGAATATTTTGAATTAGGCGGTATTCCTGAAATTTATGAAGATCTCTCTATAGATTATCTTAGACAAATGCTTGACTTATTATTTTTTAGAGATATAATTGAAATGTTCGAAGTTAAAAAATCTAGTGTACTAAAAGGAATATTCCGAATTATATCTGAGAAAACAGGACAAAAGATAAATTATTCTAATATATCAAATAATTTAGACACTCAATATAGAACAATAAAAAATTATATTGAATACTTAGAAGATTCTTTCTTAATAAAAGAAAGCCCCCCTTATGAGAATAATACTGCAAAAAGCTTAAGAAAAAATCCCAAAGTTTACATATCCGATCATAGCTATAACAATATTTGGAAAACTAAGAACGGACTAAAAGCAGAGACCATCGCATTCAATCATTTAAAAAGAATCGAAAAGCCTTACTACAATAATTCCCCTGAAATTGATATAGTTTTACCTAAGAAGAAATACGGGTTCGAAATAAAATACACAGACAAAATAACTAAAAAAGACTCAAAATCACTCACAGAACTTCCAAAAGAATTCAAATTATTCCTCGTAACAAAAGATAAATACGATAAATGGTATATAGAAAATAGAAAAATTAACTTAATCCCTTTGTGGATGCTTTGTACATCCATCTGAACCAAATAGGGATTTAGAAGAAAGATTTGAAAGGCTTCCTATCTGCTTTAATTTTCTGTTTTTTTGGTTAATTTTTTAAAGGTTTTCGTTAGTATTTGCACTCCTTTTTCTATGTCTTCCCAGTTTGTCCATTCTTTAGGAGCGTGACTTACTCCATCTACGCTTGGTAAAAATATTAAGCCGGTTTTTACTTTTTCTGCTATGTTTTGTGCGTCATGCCCAGCTCCACTATTCATTCTCATTGTTTTGATACCTAGATCTTTTCCGGATCTTCTTACTGCATTTGATATTTCTTGAGATAGATTTGATCCTTCATGTGTGAATAGTACTTCTAGTTCTGTTTCTACATTATATTTTGTTTCTAGATCCATTATTTTTTGTTTTGTTTCTTTTATCATTTTATTCATATACTTTTCTTCTATATCTCGTATATCAATGCCTAGTTCCACTTCTTTAGGTATTATGTTGGGTGAATTTGGGGTTACGTTTACTTCTCCTACTGTTGCAACCAATTTACTATTTTCTCTCCGTGTTATCCTCTTTGCCTTGTCGTTAATGAATTTAATAGCTTCTGATGCTGGTATTAAAGGATCTTTTCTCATATCCATTGGTGTTGTTCCGGCGTGATCTTCTTCACCTATGATCTTTGCTTTTATCCATGATATTCCTGTGATCTTATCAACTATTCCTATTGGAGTTTCTTTTTTCTCTAGTATAGGCCCTTGTTCTATGTGGGTTTCTATAAAGTATTTTACGTTGTTTAGATCCATTTCAAAGTTTCCTTTGTATCCAATATTTTTTAGAGTTTCTTCTAAGGTTTTCTCTTCTTCATTTCTTAGTTTGTACGCTTGTTCCACGGTTATATTGTTGATTAGAACTGAACTCCCTAAAAGGCCAGTTGGGAAGGCAGAACCTTCTTCTCCTGTTAAAACAACTATTTCAATTGATCTTTCATTCCCAAATCCCTCATCATCTAATCTTCTAACGGCCTCTAAGGCACTTACAACTCCCAGAGCTCCGTCAAACATTCCTCCATTCTTAACACTGTCAATATGTGAACCCGACATTAGGACATCTTTATTAGGATCAGAGCCTGATTTTCTCCCGAAGATATTCCCAACTTTATCAACTCTAACATTTAAATCAGCTTCCTTCATCCTACTTACTACGTAATCCCTAGCCTTTTTATTCTCCTCTGAACCAGCAACCCTAGTAATACCCTCATCAGAATCAAGATCATCGTATTCCGAAATCTTTTCACCGTTAGATCTACCAAACTTACTTAGCTCAACTAAATCTTTCTTATATCTTCTCATTCTCTAAACCTCTGAAAAGTAATTCATATTAATCATATTAGAGTTTATAAGTAGTTTTAAAAAAAAGGAGTAAACTCTTCAATATTCATTAGTTAGAGTTTGTTTCTTAGGTTGTTAATATTTATTTTTTCTGGTTTATTTTCAATTTCTTGGTGTTGAATTGTTTTTAGGCCTGATCCTGTTACTATTGAAACGATTTTATCGTTTTTACTTATTATGTTTCTCTGTTTGAGTTTTTTTATGGCTCCTATTCCTACTACTGATGCTGGTTGTACGAAGATTCCTTCTTTACTTAATTTTCTTTGTATATCTTGAATTTCTTTATCGTTGATTGACTCGCAGTATCCATTGAATTGTTTCAGTTTTCTTAGTACTTCATTTCCGCTCGGTGGGTGGGGGTTGGCTATTGCATGGGCTAAGGTTTCAGGATTTTCAAATCTTTTAATTTCATCTTCACCTTCTTTAAATGCTTGATAAATAGGTGAACATCCTTTTGATTGGCCACAAACCATATTAGGTATTTTAGTTATTAATCCTGATTTCTTTAATTCTCTAAATCCTTTCAGAACTCCTCTAAATAGTCCTCCGGAACTGGTTGGGACGGAAATGTAATCAGGTAGATCCGGTTTAGTTTGTTCAAATATTTCATAACTAATAGATTTGTAGCCCTCCACTCTAAAGGGGTTATCAGAATTTATGAAGTAAATATTTTTATCCTTACCAATCTCTAATGATCTGTAATACAATTCTCCATAATCTCCAGAAACCTTAATCAGATTAGGACCGTACACAGATATAGGTTTTATTTTTTCAGATGATATCTCTGCTGAAACAAGAATATTAGATCTTAAATCATTGTAAGCACTATATGCGGCTACACTTGCCGCCATATTACCCGTTGAAACTGTGCCAATCTCATCAAAACCTAAATCGACAGCTCTTTGAACCCCGATAAAGGTTCCTCGATCCTTAAAACTCCAAGTAGGATTAACACTCTCATTCTTCACAAACAAACTAAAACCAAGATCACTAGAAAACCTATCTAATGAGGTTAAAGGAGTTTCACCCTCTCCTAAACTACGATCAAAATCAATACTGAACGGGTAAAAATCTTCAAATCTTCTCCAAACATTATCCCCTTCTTTCAGGTCTCCAGACTGAAGATCTAATTCAAGAGGTTCACCACAATCACACCTCATACGAATACTATTATCAGAATATTCCTCACCACAAGAAGTACAAACTAACATAGAACCAACCTACTAAAACAAAATCTTAGGGAATTTAATAATTTATGAAAAAACCTAAAAGTAATTAAAAGTTTTAAATAGTAAAAAATAAAGTCTACATATCTCCATTTATATATTAAATTTTTTAAATCGTTCTTAATTCTTTTTTGTAAACAAATTTTAAATTATAAAATATTTAAGCTTAGAAATAATCCAAAATAATTTAGGATATTGCACATATCCATGATATTACTTTATCCTGTCCAAGTTATTTAAAAGTAGTAAGATTAAACGTTGTAATAATATTGTGACATATGTAAGAAAATTATAACAGATTTGATTGTTGAAAAACTCTTCAAAAAACTAAGAACTTCATCTATGAGTCTTTATACAGGTTAAAAAGTAAACAAGAATAAAATTAGTTACGATAATAATGGAAAACATTAAATTCCTTGCGTAAAATTTCATATTTTTTTAATTGAAGAAATTTTAGATAAGAGATATTTTATAGCTCTTTTATTTGTTTGGTTTGTTTTTTGTTGGGTTGGTGTTCGGTAGTTTTTTAAGGTTATAATCTTGATTATTATTATCGTGATTATAATGTTTTTGGATCGTGGAGATGAACTCAAATCACTTCAAGAAACCTGGGAAAATGATAATTTCAGCTTCATAGTGATCTACGGAAGAAGGAGAATAGGTAAAACAGAGCTAATTAAAGAATTCTTAAGAAAAAAACCACATATATACTTCTTAGCACCTCAAGATACAGAAGAAATGCAGAGAAAAAAACTATTAGAAGTAATTTCTAACCATTTCAATGAAGTAAAACCAGATCTGAGTAACTGGGACGAAGTTACAGATTACCTTCAAGACAAATTAGAATCTAAAAAAGTAATCCTAACAATAGATGAATTTCCCTACCTAGCAGAAACTAATAAATCAATTTTATCATACTTTCAGAACTTATTAGATACTGTGGAATCTGATTCAACTCTAATTATTTGCGGATCAAGTGTAAGTTTCATGGAATCAGAAGTAATGGGCTATAAAAGTCCATTATATGGAAGAAGGTCAGGCCAAATAAATTTACAACCATTTAACTTCCAAACATCTCTAAACGCAATTAATTACCCATTCCAGGAAGCAATAAGATCTTACTCAATAACCGGTGGAACACCAATGTATCTACTTAACTTCAATTACAAAAAATCCTTAGAAGAGAATATCAAAGAAAAAATACTTGAAAAAACCTCTTTCATGCACGAAGAACCTGAATTCCTGCTTAGAACAGAACTAAGAAATCCAAAAAGATACATGAGCATATTAGAAGCAATAGCAAACGGACAAACAAAACCAAAGAGAATCTCAAATACCACCGGAATAGACCCAGGACCTCTATCAAACTACCTAGGAACCCTAAAAAAACTCAGACTAATAAAAAGAGAAATACCAATAACCGCTGAAAGAAAAAAATCAAAGAGATCCCTTTACAAAATAGCCGATAACTTCTTCAAATTCTGGTTCAGATTCATAGAACCAAAAAAATCCTGGATAGAAGAAGCTCCCGAACAAGTATTAAAAAAAGACATCATGCCTAAACTCAACAAATACACCTCGAAAACATTCGAAGAAATCTGCTTAGAAGCAACATGGAAACTAAACCAACAAAAAAAACTTCCGAATACCTACCCTAAAATTGGAAAATGGTGGTCCAAAGAATCAGAACTAGACTTACTGGGATTGAACGAGAACACCAACAAAGCCCTATTTGGAGAATGCAAATGGACAAACAAACCAATCGGAAATAAAGAAATAAAAAAACTAAAGAAAACAGCAAAAAAAGTAAAATGGAGAAAAAAACAAAGACAAGAACACTACATACTATTCTCTAAAAACGGATACAAACCTAACACAGAAAAATCAAAAAACACCAAACTATACACTCTAAAAGACCTAAAAAGAATACTGAAAAACTAAAAATCAAATAAAACAGAAAAAAACTTAAAAACAAAAAAGTGAAACTCTCCTAAAGTAAATTTATCTTAGTGATTCAGAAGACCCTTCCTCACTAATTTGCTTCAGGAGGCTCCACCCTCCAGGAAGTAAGGAAATTAAAGCTGTATCCCTTGCAGAATTCAAATCAGATACAAGTATTTAGAGGTTAGAGTGTAAGTAAGTGGTAAGTCGGCAATATGTCGTCTTTTTGAAGGTTCTGCTGGCGGAGCTGTAAGCAATCCAAGTCTGAAAAGAACCTCTACATCTGTAAGTTCCAAGTATTGGAAGTGCAACCTATAAAGTTCCTGTGTCAGGAACCCTCTTCCTTCAAGGAGAGAAGCTCGTCAGTTCTACTCTTATTATTGTTAAATTAAGCAGATAGGAAAAAAAGAGATTTAAATATTCTATAGTCTTTTTACGTTTTTTTCAATCTCTGATTTTTTTAGTTCAATATTGTGTTTTGCTTTTGCGTGTTTTTTAACATTTTTTATTAATTGTTCTCTATTTCTTTTTTTGAATGTTTTATCGCATTTTTCGCAAATATATTCAAACTTAGGCATACTTCATCACCAATCCTATAAGAACCTAATAAGTTCCTACAATATAATAAAAGTATTATGAACATAAAAATTTTATTATATAAAATGTATTAACAAAAAAGGACATTTAAACTTTTAAATCAAAATGGATCTAAAAAGTTCCATGAAATCCTCTAATTCAAAAATTAAATCTCTTTAAATGTTGTTAACAAAAAATAAAATAAATATCTATTCTTCATTATCATATTCGCCTTCATTTATCAAGTAATTTCGAATAGCTTTACGTATCAATGTTTTCATGTATAAACCATCTTTGGCTGATTTAACTTTAAGGGCCTTATGCATGGATTTCGGTATCTCTGTTTTTACCATGACCATGTCCTCTTCATCCGACAATATATCACTTCCATCACAAAAGAAACGAATGGTACTTTATAAACTTTAGGTAATAAAGAACTCCCGTAACTTTTTGTCCGGTATTTTAGTTAATCCTAATTAACCAAAATTCAGTGATAAAAGTTATTGAAGTGATAGAAGTACCAAAATAACCTCAGGAACTCACCCATAAAAACTATATAATACAAACATTTAAGCTTTACGGACAAAAAAAAGCAAATAAAACACAATAAACAAAAATAAAAATCCTAATAATAATTTAATCTAATTATTTATCTAAAAAAAGGAAAAAATAACTATTAATCCTAAAAAATAAGGAAAATTAAATTAACTACGGATAAGACTGGAAACACTCCCATAATCAATAGTTATAATCTTACAGTGAGCTGAATAT
>CAYNOZ010000044.1:0-4476 GCA_964398955.1 uncultured Thermococci archaeon
TAAAGATCATTAAAGAGGTATACTAGAGAGAATTATTTCTTTGAAAACTATTTTCTTGTAATTCTCAATTTTTAACAAAATCTTTTTTAATAAAGATATTTATCTATTGTCGGGGTAGCATGGTTAAAACGAAAAGCGAAAATAAGAAAACAAGTGAAGAATCGAAAAAAGATAAAATGAGTGAAATGCTAAATAAATACCATATAATGTTAATATTAGCTGTTATAATATCAATAGGAGCAATATATGTAAGATCATTATCCATGCAAGAAGAATTTCTAGCATACGATGTATATTACCACTTTTATAATATTAAATCATTCATAACCGAAGGATTCACAAATTTCCATCCTTTATCTAATGCACCTTTTGGAAGTCAAATTGGACAATCATTAGGATTGTATATGGTTCCAGTTATCATATATAAGGTTATAGGAATCATAGGAATAAGTATAAAAGACTTTTTCTTCATGTACCCTGCCTTAATAGGAGGTTTCTCAGTACTAACTACTTATTTATTCACACAAGAAGCCTTTGACAAAAAAACTGGTTTAATAGCTGCTATTATATTAGCAGTATCAATGGCTCATTTAAGTAGAACAAAGGCAGGTTACTTCAGAGGAGATCCAGTATTTTTAGCATTCTTCATGCTTGCATTATACACAATACAGAGATTCTGGAGAGTAAATATAAAACAAAGAAGAAATATCAAATACATCTGGGGAGGTATAGCAACAATAGCAATATTCCTATCATTTATAGCTTGGAGCGGTTCTAGATACGGAATAGGTGTTATATTCTTATTCCTCGGCATTTACAACACTTATATATATGTTAGAGGAAATAGAAAAGAAATCAAAGACTTCTCTATACATATGTACCCAATAACCTTAGGCGCATTAATATTAACCTACCTATCAAATTTCACTGGACTAACATCTATTGGATTCTCAATGTTCAGACTCTCAATCATCGGATTAATAGGATTAGCGATTTATTCAGGAGCAATGTACTACCTACTACCGAATATAAACGAATTAAAATTCGCTAGCTCCGACTTACAAAGAAGAGCCGGTGTTTGGTTAGGGGTTTTCATTGTAGGAATAGTGATAAGCTGGGTTTACTTCGGTAAAAATCCTTTTTCAGTCATAGTTAACGAAGTATCTTCCATGATGTCAGCAGCTTTAGGAAGCACTAAAGTTTATGAAACAGTTCAAGAACTGGCTAAAACTTCTTGGAGTGATGTAAAAAGTTATTACAGCATAAGTAGATCAATAAATGCAGGTTTCTGGGTAATCTTATCATTAATTTCAATACCAATAATGATATGGAACATAATTAAAGACAAAAAACCTAGAGACAACTTATTGGCATTAGTTCTCTACACAACCTCAATATTCTTCATGTACCTAGCAGTAAGATTCCTTTTCCTAGCATCTATAGCAGTTGCAATCGGATCCGCCATAGTAATAGCAAAATTCTATGATAAAGGAATAAGTTGGTTCCTTTCAGGAACTGGAAAAATGAGTTATGCAAGAAAAATTGCTGGAATAGTAATCATAGCATTATTAGTATTTCCATCAGCAACCGCAGCATATGATAATGCAAGCAACAGTCAATCCCCAGTTATAAACACTTGGAAAAGCAATTTAGACTACTTACGAGAGGAAACTCCGGAAAATTCTATAGCTGGATCCTGGTGGGACTACGGCTACTGGATTGAGACGATCGGTGAAAGAAGAGCAGTAGCAGACGGAGGACATGCGAGAGACCGAGATTATATGTTAGCAAGACTATTCACCGGACATGAAATTGATGTAGAACAATGGCAAATGGACTACTTCATGGTAAACCTCGAATCCATGGTTATGCATCCTACTTATGGTGGAGGAAAATTCCTTGCAATAGAATTCCTAGGAAATGAAAGAGACTCGATGCAAATACAATCACTATCAGACGCACCATATGTCTTATTCCCAAGAATAACTAATAATACATACGCAATACAAGCAGGAAGCAGTACTTTAGCAATGCAAGTTTCAGGACAACGGGCAGTAGTTAGAGCAGGACAACAGAATTTCACTATGGTAGTAAGACAAGTAGGACCAAACACAAGACTTGCACAAGGCAAAATTGGAACATTCATAGTGAAAGACAGATACTCAATGTTAGTATCGCAAAAAGCCTTAAACTATCTCTACACAGACCTAGCCTTACTAAATGGTATAGCAAACGCTAACTTCCAACTTGTACACACGGAAAGAGGGGCAATGAGTATGGGAAGAGCAGGTAACTACCCAACAGATATTAAAACATTCAAAGTAAGACCCTTCGCAATCTCTCAAATAGAACAATACAATGGAACCGACTGGGAAGGATACAACGCTACAAAGAACCCGGAGAAATACAGAATGTTCATATCAGCCTTCGGAAGAGATATAGAAAACGCAGACATCATGTTAGAATCAGAAAACAAAACCCAAGTCCTTAAAAGAAACGTTAATATAGACCATAAAAACGAAACAGAAAATCCAATCGAGTTCACAGCCAATTTAACCGCAGACAAAGATTACAAATTCTACTTAGAACAAAAAGGGCCAGTTGGACTATGGGATGACCTGCCAAAAATCAAAACTGAAAACTGGAGTTCAAACAGGATTAAAGAAGGAGACTACGAAGCAACCATAACGGTTGATGCTCATGTGAGAAAAGATTTCATTGGAGAAGATGTTAACGCAGCGATAAGAGGAACTATTGACAATAAAATTGTTTACTACGACATCATCAAAGAGGATATAACAGTAGATAATGGTGAAATAGAAACGACTTTCAATGCAAATATAAACGTACCTAAGAATGTCTTAAATGAAACCGGGGAATCAAAAAGGCTTGAATTAATTTTCGAATCAAATAAAAGATATGATTTAGGGAACCTCAGAGCTCATTAGGTTCATCATAAAGAAATCAGATAGCCATTTTCATCATTGGTTCCCTTTAATTTTTTCTTAATATTCTTAAACTCTTTCGGAAGTGCTAACTTGTTACCTAGGATCGATTTGCATGTTCATTCAAATTTTTCTGATAGTAACGCAACCATACTAGATATAGTGAGGGTAGCGGAGAAAAAAGGATTGGAGATGGTTGGAATTTCAGATCATCATAATGATCTTCCTCCTAAAAAGTTTAATAGATACATTAAGGTAATTGAGAGATGGGATCAGAATTCAGATGTTAGCGTGATGAAGGGTATTGAGATCGATGTTGGGCCTGATGGGGTTGAGAGTTTAGTTGATGAGAGAAGTTTGAATAAGTTGGATTATGTTATTGCTTCTATTCATGATAGTGGCCTTGATAGAAATAAGACTAAGAAATTTGATGCTTTAAAATTTGCTATTAAATCAGATGTTGTTGATGTTATAGGACATCCTAATATTGGTTTTTCTGAAGATCTTATGGTTGAACTTGCTAATATTGCTAAGGATTATGGTACAGCTTTTGAGATTAATTCCAGTTATAAGGTTCCTAGGGATCAATTTTTAAGGATCTGTCTAAATAATAGTGTAAAGTTATCTATAGGTTCTGATTCTCATTCACTTGAATCTGTTGGTAATATCAAATGGTGCATAAATGCACTTGAAAGGAACAACGTTGAATTAAATGATTTGTTTTTTCCAGAGGGGTAAATATGGCAAATATATCTATAATCGGTGCAGGAGCCATTGGGAGCTTGTTTGGTGGTGTCTTAAGTGAAAAGGGTCATGAAGTCACTTTGATTGGACGGGATCCTCATATATCTAAGGTTAAGGATGATGGGTTGGTTATTAAGGAATCTGATTCTGAGATTAATTTAGATATTGAAGCAGTTAAAGAGGCTCCTGATAGGATAATGGATTTGGCTATTGTTTCTACTAAAGCTTATGATACGGAAAAATCTATTTTAGAGCATAGTAGTGTAATTGGGGAAGATACTAAGGTTCTCAGCATTCAAAATGGGATTGGGAATGAAGAAGTTATTAAGGAAGTTAGTTTTGTTAGTGAAGAGAATGTTATCGGTGGAGTTACGAGTAATGGTGCTAACTTGGTTGAGCCAGGAGTGGTTTATTGGAATGGTAAGGGAGGCACTATTGTTGGGGATAAGGAAGTGAGAGATATTATGGATACTTCAAAGATTCCTGTAGACTATAAAAGGAATATTGAAGGTACTATTTGGAATAAAGCTCTTATAAATTGCGGTATAAATCCTTTAGGTGCTTTAACTAATATGAGGAATGGTGAAATTGTTGAGTATTCTGAGGAAGTATTAACGAAGGTTATAGAAGAGGGTAAGAAGGTTGCGAAAGTTAGGGGAGTTAAAATAGATTCTGATCCTGTTGAGGAAGCTAAGGAGATATGTAGGAAAACTTCTGAAAATGAAAATTCTATGCTGCAAGACTTGAAAAAAGGTAATAGAACTGAAATAGATTATTTAAATGGAAT
>CAYNOZ010000044.1:4576-12900 GCA_964398955.1 uncultured Thermococci archaeon
ATAACAGGTGCCTCAGGTTCAATATATGCTTTGAGGCTAGTTCAAATGTTGAGGGCGAACGATGTGGAGGTTGATGTAATATCAACTGATATGGGGAAGAAATTAATTGAATATGAAGAATCGGATCTTCCTCTCGAAAAACTTAAAATTGATTATGAAGATGATATGTTCGCACCACCTGCTTCTGGAAGTTCTAAATTTGATGCTTTGGTCGTTGTTCCTTCGTCTATGAAAACGGTTTCCTCAATTAGTAATGGGTATTCAAATACATTAGTTACTAGAACTGCTGATGTAGCTCTTAAAGAGAATAGAAAACTTGTAATAGTTCCTAGAGAAACTCCTTTAAATTCTATTCACTTAGAGAATATGACTAAACTCTCTAAGATGGGTGCAACGATTTTACCGGCAAGCCCAGGTTTTTATCATAACCCTAAAAGCGTGATGGATGTAGTGGATCATGTTGTAGGAAAAATAATGGATACTCTAGAAGTTGAACACGAAATTTTCGACCGATGGAAAGGAAGAGAAAATAAAGAGAAAGGTAAAGAGATCGAAGTAAAGGTTCCAGTTGATCTACAAGAAGCTCAAAGAAAGATTAAAGAAAAGGGTGGGAAATTCAGAAAAAAAGTTAATCAGAAGGATCTTTACTTTAAAACTTCGGATGAAGAAAGAGAAATTTTAAGAGTACGAAAAACGGATGGAAAGACTATATTAGGTTACAAAAAAATTGAAAAATCTGACAATTCAGTTTTCAATGAATTAGAGGTAGAAGTAATTGATTCTGACAAAATGATTGACATTTTAGATAATCTTGGTTTTGAGGAAAAGGTTGAAATTCAAAAAGATCGTTGGTATTACGATCTGGATGGTGTCACATTAGAATTGAATGACATTGAGGATCTTGGATCTTACTTGGATTTTGAAGTTATTTCAGATGATGAAGATAAGGCAAAGGAAAAAATTTACCGTGCAATTAATGAATTGGATTATTCAAAGGATGATATTGAGCCAAGATTGTATTATGAACTTTTAGAAGAAAAATAAATGGTTTTAAATTTCTTTTTATCTTTTCGTGATAAGGATAAATTTAATATAAGGTTTGGTCTTAATTTTAGAGGGTTTATTATGTCCCCCCAAAAATCGTTGAACAATGTTTTCGAATCCCTAATGAGTGATAATCGGATATTCCAGAATAAGGAGGTACTTAGACACTCCTATACCCCTCAGGAACTACCACACAGGGATAAGGAGATTCAAAGTATTGCTCAAGTGCTGGTATCTGTTTTAAGGGGGGAAACACCGTCTAATATGTTTATTTATGGTAAAACTGGTACAGGTAAAACAATTACAGTAGATTACGTCACAAATCAAATGAAGGAAAAGTCTAAAGAGTACAATACAGACGTTGATGTAATTTACTTGAATTGTAGAGTTGTTGATACTCAATACAGAGTTCTTTCCAAGCTAGCTCAGTACTATGGAGAAAACGTTCCTTCAACAGGATGGCCTACCGACGAAGTTTATGAAACTTTTCTAAATAATTTAGACAAAGAAGAAAGGTACTTAGTTGTGGTCCTGGATGAAATAGATCAGCTAATTAAGAAGAGTGGAGACGATATTCTTTACAATTTATCTAGGATCAATAGTAGTCTTGATAATTCTAATGTTAGTATTGTTGGAATAAGTAATGATTTAAAGGTAAAAGAAGAGTTTGATTCTAGAGTTATTAGTAGTTTAGGAGAAGAGGAAATAATATTCCCTCCATATGATGCAGTTCAGCTAAAAGATATTTTAGAGAAAAGAACTGATAAAGCATTTGCTGATGATAGTATAGATGATGGTGTTATCCCCTTATGTTCGGCATTAGCAGCTCGTGAACATGGAGATGCTAGAAAGGCTTTAGATCTTCTTAGAGTTTCTGGTGAGATCGTTGAAAATAAAGGAGAATCAAAGATAGAGCAGGACCATGTTTGGGAAGCAAAGGATAAAATCGAAAGAGATAGAATTTCCGAAGCTATTAAAACCCTTCCAACCCAATCAAAGCTAGTTTTATACTCTATTATAGCTCTCAAAGATGTTAAAGAGAAGATACATACCGGAGATGTGTACGAAGTTTACAAAGATCTAGCAGAAAAAGTTGAAATCGATCAATTAACCCAGAGAAGAGTAACCGACTTAATCTCTGAATTAGATATGTTAGGTCTTATAAACGCTCGCGTGGTTAGCAGAGGAAGATACGGACGTAGTAAAGAAATGAACCTAGCAGTACCAGCTGATCAAGCTAGAAACATACTAGAATCAGATTATAAATTATCTTCCTTAACAGGATACTCCATCTCAAAGAATAGTAAATTAACAAATTCAAGGTGAAGCAATGGAAGGAATAATAAATAAGCTAAAAGAAGAACAAATGGTAATAACACCTGAAGCTAAAGAAAAATTAAACAAAGAAATAGATATTAACGATTTTATTAACTTTTTAAATGAAAAAGAAATAATTTTCGTCGATAAAGAGGTATTAAGGAAATATAAAAATTCCGGAGATGAAGAAAAAGATTCAAAGGATAAAATAGATAAAATTGAAGTGAAGAAAAACAAGAAAAAGAAGGAAAAGCCAGAAAAAAAAGACAAACAAGAGAAAGCTGAAGTACCGAACCATCTTCTAGAAAAATACCCTAAAAAAGATTTTAAACCTTTATCTTCTGAATTTGAATCTGATTTTAAGCTTCTTTACGATATTAATGGTAATAGCAATTCTAAAGGAGAAATTGAAGATTTCTTATCCTGTTTCAAAGATCGATATGATAAAATTTCAAAAATTCTAAGATCAAGACTTGGCGGAGTAATAAAAGCCAAACACTTAAGAGAATCTAACGAAGATTCTACCTTAATAGGGATTGTTAACGATATACGAGAATCAAGAAAAGGTATTATAATTGATTTAGAAGATAAAACAAAAAGATTCAGAGGTTTCGTAAGTAAAAAAAGCGATATTTACGATAAAGCAAAAAAAGTTGTCGAAGACGAGGTAATAGGAGTAAATGGAAATCCGCAAAGTACTGATTTCATGTACATAAACGAAATAACCT
This sequence comes from uncultured Thermococci archaeon, assembly GCA_964398955.1. GTDB lineage: Archaea > Methanobacteriota_B > Thermococci > Thermococcales > CAYNOZ01 > CAYNOZ01. The sequence goes on from CAYNOZ010000044.1 coordinate 7,666, forward strand.
TTCCAGATCTAAAAATGCCCGAGAATAGAGAAACTGATGAAAATGGAAAGGAAGTTCATGCAGCCTTACTATCCGATCTACATTTCGGAAGCCGTGAATTCTTAGACGGAGCATTTGAAAAGTTCTTAGATTGGATAAATGGCACTACTGACGATGAATTAGTTGAAAAAATTAAGTATTTAGTTATAGCTGGTGATATAGTTGATGGAGTTGGAATTTATCCGGAACAAGAGAAAGACTTGTTAATTAAGGATATTTATAAGCAGTATGAGCTTGCTGCTGAATACTTGAGCTTAATTCCGGACCATATCGAGATTATAGTATCTCCTGGGAACCATGACGCGACTAGAAGAGCGGATCCTCAAACAATGTTGGATAAAGAGATAGCTGAACCTATTTTTGATTTAGATAATGTTAGAAATGTTGGTAATCCTGCTATGATAACTTTAAATGGTAAAAAGATTTTGATATATCATGGTGGAAGTTTAAATCCTATGGCGAATAATATTCCTAGTCTTAGTAATGATGAACCTGGTCAGATTTTAGTTGAGTTGTTGAGAAAAAGGCATTTGAATCCTATCTACGGCGGATATCCATTATTGCCTGAAGAGGAAGATTTATTAGTTATTGATGAAGTTCCTGATATAATTCATAGTGGTCATGTTCATGTTTATGAGGATTATAGGTATAGGGATGTTCTTTTAGTGAATTCTGCGACTTGGCAGACTCAGACTGCTTTTCAGAAGAGAATGAATTTGAAGCCAACACCAGCTAAGTTTCCTGTTGTAAATTTAAAGGATGCTAAAATTAGTAAGATTTTAGATTTTAAGGTGTAGTAAAATGGGTATTGATAATTTTAACTATTTTGAAGAGTTAGAAGAGAAGTTGGATCAGGCTTATGAAGTTGCTAGAGAGGCTAGATCGAAAGGTAAGGATCCTAGTTTAGAGCCTGAAATTCCTGTTGCAGAGAATATGGCTATGAGAGTTGAGGGATTGGTAGGTCCTGATGGTGTTGGGGAAAGGATTAAGGTTCTAGATGAGGAGAAGGGCAGGGAGATGGCTTCTTTCCAGATTGCAAAGGAAATTATTGATGGTAAGTTTGGTGAATTAGGTAAAGAAGAGTCAGCTGAACAAGCTATTCGAACTGCTTTAGCTATTATGACTGAAGGTATTGTGGCTGCTCCTTTAGAGGGTATAGCGGATGTTAAAATTAGAGAGAATGATGACGGGTCTGAACATTTAGCAATTTACTTTGCTGGGCCTATAAGGAGTGCTGGTGGTACTGCTCAGGCTTTATCTGTTTTGATCGGTGAGTACGTTAGGAGTATTCTGAAGTTAGACAAGTATGAACCTAGAAAGGATGAGATTGAGAGATATGTTGAGGAAGTTAATTTATATGAAAGACATGTTACGGCATTACAATATTCTCCATCAGTTGAAGAAGTTAAAAATGTTGTGAAGAATGTTCCTATAGAAATTACCGGTGAATCCACTAGTGATAAGAATGTTGAGGGATATAAAGATCTGGATAGAGTTGAAACTAATGGTATTAGAGGTGGAGCCGTACTAGTTATAGCTGAGGGTATGCTTCAAAAGATAAATAAAATGCTTAGATACGTTAACGACCTGGACATGACCGGATGGGAGTGGCTTAGAGATTTTCATGGCTCTGAAGAAGAAAAAGAATCAGAAGAATTATCAGAACAAATTATACAGGAAGCTGAAAAAGATAAAGATTTAGTTTATGATAAATTAAATGAATATGATAGTGACAAGTATATGGCTGATTTCATAGCTGGAAGACCTTTATTCGGAATGCCTAGCGAAAGAGGAGGATTCAGGTTAAGATATGGGAGATCCAGAGATTCAGGATTTGCCACATGGTCTATACATCCTGCTACAATGGCAATTCTTGATAACTTCTTGGCGGTTGGCACACAGATGAAGACTCAATTACCTGGTAAGGCTTGTATCACAACTCCTAATGATAAAATTGATGGACCTATAGTTAAGCTGGAAGAGGGAGAAGTAAAAAAGCTGAAAACATTTGAAGAAGGACGAAGATATAAGGATCGGATTGAAGAAATTATCTATTTAGGTGATGCTCTAGTTTGTTTTGGAGAATTCTTAGAGAATAACCATGAACTGGTTCCAAGTCCTTACGTTGAAGAGTGGTGGGTTCAAGATCTGGTTAATAGTTTACAGGAAAGAGGTTATGATGTTGAAGAGTTTACTTATAATGAATTAGATTTTGAATTTGATTTTATTGATTCTAAGAAATTAGTTAATGTTATTGAAGATCCTTTAGAATTTAAACCTAGTTTTGATGAAGCTTTAGATTTATCAAAGAATTTAAACATTCCTCTTCATCCTGAATATCTTTTTTACTGGAAAGCTTTAGATGTGGAAGAATTATTTAAACTATTAAATAGTGTAGAAGACATTGATAAGGATAAATCAGATGATTTATACCGAATAGATGCTGATAAGGAAGTATTAGAGAAAATTGGTGTGCCTCATAGAGTTGATGAAGGAGATATTGTTTTGGAGGAACGTTGGTACAAAACTCTCAAATTTCTTTCAGATGACTTAGATCTAAGCAAAGATAAGAATTATAGGAACGCTCTTGAATTCTTAAAGAATAATTCTAGTGTAACGATAAAACCTAAGGGCCATGTATTCGTTGGAGGACGAATGGGAAGACCTGAAAAAGCTAAGGAAAGAAAAATGAGACCACCAGTTCATGTTCTCTTCCCGATCGGTGACAAAGGAGGTAGAACAAGAAATGTCGTCGAAGCAGCAAAGCAAGGAAAGGTAAAAGTTCAAGCAGCTCAATATGAGTGTCCTAAGTGTGGAACACGTTCCATGCAGAAAATATGTCCAAACTGCGGTACTGAAACTGAGTTAATTAGACATTGTCCCGAGTGCGGGGATGAACTCAAGGAAGAAAAATGCCCTAACTGTAATGTGGAAACAGTTCCTTATGAAGAAAGAGAACTTGATATCGGTAAAAAATTTAGCAAAGCAACTAATAACACTAACGAAGAAGGAATAGGACTGGTAAAAGGAGTAGAAGGAATGTCCTCAAAATATAAAATACACGAACCATTAACAAAAGGAGTACTAAGATCCAAAAACGACGTATACGTCTACAAAGACGGAACATCAAGATACGACATCACAGACGCACCACTAACACATTTTAAGCCCAAAGAAATAAACGTACCAATCAAAAAACTAAAAGAAAAAGGATACAAAACCGATATAAAAGGAAAACCACTAAAAAACAAAAACCAAATACTAGAACTAAAACCACAAGACATACTACTACCTGACAGCGCCGCAGACTACCTAATGAACGTAGCAGACTTCATCGACTCCCTCCTAGAAAAACTATACAACCAAAAACCATACTACAACGTCAACAAAAGAGAAGACCTAGTAGGAAAACTAGTAATAGGACTAGCACCACACACCTCCGCCGGAGTAATCGGAAGAATACTAGGATTCACCAAAGCAAAAGTAGGATACGCCCACCCATACTTCCACGCCGCAAAAAGACGAAACTGCTTCCACCCAAACACCAAAATCTGGATAAAAAACAGCGAAAACGAAACAAAAAAACTAAAAATCAAAAAATTCGTAGAAAAACACCTAAACCCAGAAAAAGCAAAAAAAGACGACTTCGGAACACTATACCAAAAAATCGAACAACCAATACTCACCCCATCAATAGATAAAAACGGAAACAAAACCTACAAAAAAATCAAAGCAATCTCAAAACACAAACCAACAGACCACATGATCAAAATCACCACAGAAAACGGAAGAACCCTAAAAGTAACCCCAGACCACTCCATGATAAAATGGAACCAACAAAAAATCCAAAAACTAGAAGCAAGAGAACTAAAAACAGGAGACCAAATACCAATCCTCATGGAAAACGATCTAACACAAAAAACCAAAAAAGAATTAAAATTAGACAAAATCAAGAAAATAAACATTAAAAAATCAGAAGTTAAAAACACTTACTCACTTACCGTAGAAGATACCCACACACTACCAGCAAACGAACTCTACACAGGCCAATGCGACGGAGACGAAGACGCAGTAATGCTAATTCTAGACGGACTACTAAACTTCTCAAACTACTACCTACCAAACACACGAGGAGGGAAAATGGACGCCCCACTAGTAATAACAACAAGACTAGACCCTAAAGAAGTAGACGACGAAGTCCACAACATGGACATAGTAAGCCACTACACAAAAAAATTCTATGAAAACTCCTACAACTTCCCAGAACCCAAAGAAACCGACGTAGAAATAGTAGAAGAAAGATTAAACAAAGAAGACCCATACTCAAACTTCCACTTCACCCACGACACAACTAACATATCAGACGGACCTGAATTCAGCTCATACAAAACCTTAGGATCCATGGGAGAAAAAATCGACTCACAATTCGATGTTATACAGAAACTAAGATCAGTAGACGAAACTATCGCAGCTGAAAAAGTAATAGAAAAACACTTCATCCCAGATCTAGTAGGTAACCTAAGATCCTTCTCAAAACAAAAAATGAGATGCGTAGACTGCAACGCCAAATACCGAAGAATTCCTCTCAGCGGAAAATGTTCAAAATGCGGAGGCAAGCTAGTTCTAACAGTATCTAGAGGATCCGTAGAAAAATACTTAGATATCTCAGAAGAACTAATACAAAAATACGACATACCAACCTACACCGAACACAGAATAGAACTAATAAAAAAAGAAATAAAAAGCATGTTCGAAAGCGACAGACAAACCTCAATCACCGACTTCTTCTGAATGACCGTGAATTGACCCGCATGACAAGGCATGATACTTCATAAAGAGGACTCACACCTCAAAACTTAAGCATCTCGTCTTTAGATCACACGAAGCTAGCCTTTGGACCAGAAAAAAGTGGTAGTCGTAGTACACTAAGACTCATATTTGCTCCCTTCCAGCTTCAATATCAACGCCCCCATCTCACCCAAACGGTTTCTTGACAGATGAAGCATTAAATACCCAAAAGCTCACTCTTAAGCGTTAAAACAATAATTAACAAGCTTCTAAGAATAACAGGACCACCCAACACGACAAGCTGTGAGATTCTACCTCCTTACTCAACTATAGACTTACTATTATCTTTTTACCATTGGTGAAGTAACCTCTACCTTACTCACTTAGATTCGTGAGGAAGTATCAGAG
>CAYNOZ010000045.1:0-12192 GCA_964398955.1 uncultured Thermococci archaeon
GATCATTCGTTAGAATATGCTGATTTTGAAGGCGTGATTGAGGAGGGGAATTATGGTGCAGGTGAAGTTGAATTATGGGACAAAGGAGTTTATGAAGAGATTAAATGGAAGGAAAACGAGATAATTATTGATTTGAATGGAGATAAGCTTGATGGTAGATATGTTCTAATTAGGTTTCAGCCAGAGGAAGATCCTGATAACTGGTTGTTTTTTAAGAAAAAAGATTAGGTGGTTATTTGACGGATAAAATTATTTCATTTGATGCGGATGGAACTTTAGTTAAAAGGGATTTAGTGGATAAATTTTGGTTCGAGGAAGTACCTCGTCTATATGCTGATGAACATGATATAGATCAAGATGAGGCTCTGGATAAGGTTAGATCCAGTTATAAAGAGGTTGGTCCGAGTGATATAAGGTGGTATTTGCCAGATTATTGGTTTAATAGGTTCGAAATACCTGGTGATCCTGAATCTATTATTGAAAATATTAAACATGTTAAAGAGGTTTATAATGATGCTTTAGATGTTCTTGATTATTTTGAAAATGAATATAAATTGATTGTGATTTCAAATGCGCCTAGGGAGTTTTTAGATGTTCAGTTAAAAGAGATTGAAGATTACTTTTCGGTAATTTATTCCTGTGTGACGGATTTAAAGAGAGTTAAGAAGGATTCAACGGTTTATGAAATAGTTTTGGATCAAATCAGTTCGAATCCTGGAGATATGATCCATGTTGGTGATGACTTTAAGTTTGATTATAAGGCTCCTAAGGAAATTGGTATTGAATCATATTTCATTGATAGAGAACGGAATTATCCAGAAAAAAATGGTATTTTAAGAGATTTAAGAGATTTAAAGGATATTTTAAATTCTAATTAACTAATTATTGGTTGGTGGATTCGATGCTTTCGATAATTTCTTCACTAAAAGTTTAGTGATCTTCTTGCTCTTTCTAATATTGGGTCGAGTAAGAAATCATCGTATCCTATTGGTTTTCCGTAGATTATTTCTTTTCCATTAATTTTTTTTCGTCTTCCTTTTAGTCCTATTTTATCTGGAATTATTTTTTCATTAGTTTCGTTCCATTCGAGTGAGAATGGTATTATTAGAATCGTTTCTAAATTGATTTTTTCTAAATTTAATTGTTTTATTGTCTTATTTTCAATTAATTTGTATTTTACTTCCCCATATAAGTTTTTTTGTTTTATTAGGTTTGTATATCTTTCTAGTAGTTGTTCTTTTTCTGATTCTTTGTGATTTTTTTCTCCTATTAAAATTAGGGCTGTTTCTTTTTTTTCTTTCATCCAAACTCACCTGGTTTAATTATCCAGGATATTTTATCCAGCCATAAATTTAAGACTTACGATCACCAAATCAATGTAATGCAATCCTACCTAGAAAATGATGTTCTTTGATTCGCAGATAATAGCTAAAATATTCTATAAAGTTAAATAAGAATATAAAATTGGTTTTTTTAAAAAATAAATATATTTGAAACATCAAATAATAAGCTTAGCTTCATAACTACAGATAAGTATATAATATTTTAATTCAATATTAAATAAATTCAACCAAGCTTATATCTTCAAGGTGAAAAATTGCCTTTCAGGCAAAGAAAGAATTTATGTGAACATTCAGTAATAGTTCTTTTATTTGGAGTTATATTATTATATTACGGATCCAGATCTCCTCTGCTAAGTTTTATAGGGAAGAATCTAATTCTTGCCGGCTTCATATTAGTAATTGCATGTATTATTCAAACCATAAGACTAAAAACAGAACTAATTAAATAACTAAGAATTTTCCAACTTACTAACCCGATCTTCAAGCTCTCTAACCCTCCTTCTTAATGCTTCTAACTCATTACCTGTTTCCTCTAAATTAATTGAAATTTTTTCGCCAATCTCAGTAAATTCTACTTTAGCATCTAAATTCGAACTTAAATGTCCCTTCAATTCCTTCATAGGATCCTTACCACCATGAATCAAATAAATTTTAGAAGCCTTTGTTTTACGAGCGAAATCTAGCAACCCATTAGCATCAGCATGTGCAGACAATCCCTTTATATTCTCCACCCAATCAGTTGGAACCTTAATGGATTTCTCATGAAATCCATATTCTCCATCAGAAGGATTATCAGAATCATTAGGATGCATCAAAGCAGTAACATTAACATCAGCATACTTCTCCCCCTCGTCAACTGAACCCAAAATCTTTCTTCCAACCGTATCCTCAGCTTGATATCCTGTAAAGATTATATTGCCACTATCATATCTTTCAACCAATCTAATCAAGTAATAGGGAGACCAACCCCCTTCTAACATTCCAGAAGGCGCTATAACAATATTAGGTTTAACACCATCAAAAATTTTATCTCTATCCCTATTATTTTCAGGTTTATAAGACCTATCTGGTAAAAATGGTTCAGCATCTCCACTATTTAGCTTATAATTAAGTAAACTCTCATTCATATACTCATGAGTCGCAAATGAATTATAAACAGTCATTGAATCACTGATCATCCCATCGTATATAATCTCAGTATTCCTAGGAATCTCATGCTCCCTCTCCCTCAAAAGTTGTAAAATTTCCTGAGAACGACCAACCGCAAATGTTGGAATTAGAACAGGTTCTCCATTTCTCACAGCCTCAATTATAGAATCGAATAATTTAGTCCTTGTATCGGAAATTGAGGGATGTTGTAATGTATCTCCATATGTAGACTCTAGAAATAAAAAATTAGATCTTGATGGATCCTCTAAACCCTTTAAATGAGTGCTTCTACCACCTATATCGCCAGAAAAAATGAGATTTTGATTTCCAACTTTCAAATTTAACCAAGCACTTCCTAATAAATGTCCTGAACTTCTAAACTCGACAGAAATATCTTTTATTGAATGAGATCCAAATCCAAGTGTTTTAAACCTCTTAAGAACGGAATCAACGTGACCTTCATCATACTTCTGTTTCCTTCGATATTCCTCACATTCCAACTTATGAAGTTTTAAACTATCCCATAACAAAACTTTAGCTAACGCTGCAGTTGGAGGAGTTAAATAAATACTTGCTCCATCTTTTAAATAATTTTTACTTTCTAGAACCGGTAAGGATCCTATATGATCTATATGAGCATGTGTAACAAATACTGCGTCAACTTGTTTAGAACTAAGATCCTGAAAATCTGGATACTTTACCGGATCATCTTGTTTAATCCCGCAATCTATCAAATAATCGGCAGAACCCGTACTCAAATGGTAACAACTTCTTCCGACTTCTTGTGCTCCTCCTCTAATTTTAACATAAACCATACTACCAATATCAAAAAAGACTCGATATTTTTAAATTATCTATGATCGATCTTAACGATTTTAATTATTACTTTAAATGATTTTTTTACAAAATGTTTGATAAAAAAATTTTTATAGGTTAAATTATTCGTTTCAATAAGGCTTAAGAAATTAAAAATTGGGGTATTCTGATGGAATCTGTCTTAGTGTTAATTGGATTATTTGTTTTGCTAATAGGGGTTGGTTCGTTGTTTTATCCAAGATTAGTAGGTTTGATAAATCTACCTTTTGGGAATAGGAGTACTAAATCGATCACTTCTATAGTAATCGGTATTATAATTATTTTGATAGGATTATTTATCGGATAAGTTATTGTTCGTTTTAATATCTGTTTTTTGTAGTTAATATTTCTTATATTTTGTTTTTTGGTACTCAATTTTATTTTTACCGTATGAAATGGTTATGAATTAACCAAAAGGTTTATATATGGGTAAAGATTCTGTTAATGTATAATTGCGGGTGATTATATTAAGGGAAATAAGGTTGCAAGAGCTATCTATGAAGAGAATTGGGTTTTGTCCCATGAAAAGTACCCGTTTATTCAGAATACTGAGAGATTTGATTCTTCTATTTGTAATTAGATTTAGATCCATGAGGTCAAATGTTCCCGCTCTGAAAACTTTTCTTTTAGGTAGGTTTCAAGACTATCTAAGGATAAAATTGAATATTAACTTCTCTAGGATTGTGAATCTATTTAAATTCCGAGTAGTTTTTAAAGTGGTTTCTGGAAATCATAGTTCGAGATCAAGGAATTTTCTTAATTTATTTAACCTAGATTTCGTTCAATTACCATTGATAATTGTTAGAGATGTGAAAATAACGAACTTACTTTTGAAGCAATATCTTAGTATTTGTTTGAAAGGAAGAGAATTTATTACAAAAGTTTTTCCCATTAGGTTTAAAGCAGGTATTTTAAGTTTTATAAGTTTAAATAGGATAAATTTTAATGAAAAAATGTTTAAAGAGTTTTTAAAAAAATTTAAATCTCTTAAAGTATCTGTTTTAGATTTCAGGTTATTGAAATTAAAGAATAGGAAAATTAATTTTAAAAGTTTAGGTTTGGAGGTATTTTATGCCAACGATTGTTGAAGATATTTTAGAAGCTAAGACTGGAGAATCAGTCATAAGGGAAGTAGATGTGACATATGGGCACGATGCGACAATGCCTTTAGTTATTAAGTCATTCAAAGAAGAATTTAATCAAGTACAGAAGCCTGAGGACACTTACGTGTTTTTCGATCATGTTTATCCTTCTTCTTCTGTAGATTATTCAGATCTGCAGAATGAAATTAGAGAATTTGCAGAATCTCAAAACATAAATCTATTTGAGGGAGAGGGAATTTGCCATCAAGTGGCTGCAGAAAAAGGTCTTGCTGAGGATGCGGATATAATTGTGGGTGCGGATTCTCATACTCCTACTCTAGCGGCCTTTGGAACATTTTCTGTAGGTATGGGAGCTACAGATGTTGCAGTTATCCTTGGAACAGGTAAAACCTGGCTAAAAGTTCCTGAAAGTCTGAAGGTGAACTTGGAAGGGAAATTAGGAGATAACATAACCGCTATGGACACAATTATGAGACTAATGCAGAAACTTGAAGGCTTCAACATGAATTATAAAGCTTTAGAATTCTTTGGAAGTCATAGGAATATGCCTATGGATGAAAAATTAACTTTATCTAACTTTAGCGCAGAAACTAATGCGAAAACTGGGATTTTAAACGATGGAACCCATGAAGGAGATGGAAATTACCTCAAAGAAATAAATATTGAATTAGGTGATATAGAACCCTTGTTATCTCTACCGCATCACCCAACTAATGTGGATTCAGTTTCAGACAATTCCAGAAAGATAGATCAGGTTTTCATTGGATCCTGTACTAATGGCAGATATGAACACATTAAAAGAGCTGCTGAAATCTTGGAAGGAGAAGAAACTAAGGTAAGAACTTTAGTAGGTCCTGCCTCAAGAAATATCTACAACAAAATGCTTGAAGAAGGGATCGCAGAAACTCTTAATGAAGCAGGAGCAACCATATTACCACCAGGTTGTGGACCTTGTCTAGGTAGGCATATGGGGGTTGCTGGAGAAGGTGACGTAATTCTAAGCACTAATAACAGAAACTTCCAAGGTAGAATGGGCTCTCCAAAGGCAGAAATATACTTGTCTAATCCTATTACAGCAGCTGTTAGTTCTTTATATGGTGAAATAACAAATCCGGAGGAGATATTATGAATAAAGTTTGGACATTTGGAGATGATGTATCTACAGACATGATTACACCTGGTAGGTTTAATTTAACAGATGATCCAGAAGAATTAGCAAAGATTCCTTTTATAGAAGCTAGACCAGAATTTTCAGAGGAAGTAAGTGATGGAGATATAGTTGTAGGAGGTAATAATTTCGGTATTGGATCTTCGAGAGAATCTGCTCCCTTATCTTTGAAAGCTGCTGGAGTTGATGGAATCATAGCTAAGAGTTTTGGAAGAATATTTTACAGAAATTCAATCAATTTGGGTATTCCCTTGTTAATTGGTAATACTGATTGGTTAGAAGAAGGGGATAATATTGAAGTTGATTGGAAAACTGGAAAAGTTATAAAAAACGGTGAAGAAAGAGAATTTGAGCCAGTTAAAGGTTTTCTATTTAAAATTATTGAAGAGGGCGGTATATTAGATTATATTGATAGGAGAGACGATTTATGCATAGAGTAGCAGTGCTTGGAAAAGATGGAATCGGTTCAGAAGTATTAAAATCATCAAAAAGGATCCTAAACGAAGTTACAGACAATATTAGTTTCCATGAATTTAATGGTGGTTACGAAGTATATCAGAATACTGGGTCCTCAATTAGAGATAAAGATCTTAAAGAGATTAGTGATATGGATGCGATTTTGTTCGGTTCTACCACTACACCTTTTGATGAACCAGGTTACAGAAGCCTAATTTTAACTTTGAGACAAGAATTAGACCTTTATGCAAATTTGAGGATTATTCCAGATCTATGGAATAATAAGAAAATTTTTATAGTTAGGGAGAATAGTGAAGGGCTTTATTCAAGGAAATATAAGAAATCCGAGGATTTTGTTGAGGATTCTAGAGTTATTACTAGAGATGGCTGTGAAAGAATTACTGAATTTGCCTTAGATAAAGTTGAAGAGATTAACAAAGATGAATTTACATTTGTACATAAGGCAAATGTACTTCAAAGTGATAAGTTTTTCAGAGAGATAGTGAAAGAATTATCAGAAGATCGTGGAGTAGAGGTTAATGAGGGCATTATAGATGCATTCACTATTGAGGTAGTGGATAATCTCTGGGATCATGAGTTAATTCTTAGTAGTAATCTTTTCGGAGATATTGTATCTGATTTAGCTTCAATTCATGCTAAAAGTATTGGAATTGTACCTACAGGTAATTATGGTGATAATATAGCTTTATTTGAACCTATGCATGGTAGTGCTCCTGATATAGCTGGTAAAGGAATATCTAATCCTATAGGTAGTATATTAAGCAGTGCGATGATGCTAAACTATTTGAATATGAACGGAGAGGTAATATGGAAGGCTGTAGAATCATACGTAACCAAATCAGATTTAACACCTGATTTAGGCGGGGATAGTACTACAAAATCCGTTACTGACGGAATTATAAAAGAAATAAATTCAATCAAAAGCAGGGGATAGTTTCAATTGCCAAATAGTTCTTAAATTTAAAAATAAAAATGTAATATATAATACATAGTATTTTAATTTTGTATTAAAAATATCAAAAGGTATTTATAATTTTAAAATATGACATATTGCAAAGATTAGGTTTAAAAGAATTATGAATTTGAGGAGGTGAGAAAATATGCCAGCAGATTGTCCAGTATGTGGATCACCTGTAGATGTAGGTGAAGCAGAAGTTCATGAAATAGTAGAATGCAGTACCTGTGGATCCGAATTAGAGGTTTACAGTACAGATCCAACAATATTAGAAGAAGTACCTGAAGTACAAGAAGATTGGGGAGAATAAGATCTAATTTATTTATTTTTTCTAATTTAAATTTTATTTTTTTACTTAATAATGGAGGATTAGAAATGAAAATCGGAATAAGTTACAAGTTAAAAAGAAGAGAAGAAATTTTGCTAAGAGATAAAGTAGAAGAATCAGGCCACGAACCTATAATGGTGCATGAAGAAGAAACTAAGTTTCCTAAGAATTACGACTTAGACGTAGTATTAATTAGAAATACAAGTTACTTTAACTCACTTTACATTTCAAAACTATTCGAAAGCCAAGGAATCCCAACCATCAACTCATTTGAAACAATCTTAGAATCAGGGGACAAAATATTCTCAACATTAAAAATGGAAGGTAATTCAAAGTTACCTGATTGGAACGTTTCATTTGATGAGGAAACTGCAGTAGATGCTTCTGAAGATTTAGGTTATCCAATGGTAATGAAACCTGTATTTGGGAGCTGGGGAAGAATGGTTAGTAAAGTAAACGATCGAAATGCCGCGGAAGCCATTGTTGGACACCGGAAATGGATGAAGAACCCATTATATAGTATATATTACAATCAAGACTATGTTAAGAAACCAGATAGAGATATAAGAAGCTATGTTATCGATGGAGAATATATAACAGCAATTTATCGTGAAAACTCTGATCATTGGATTACTAATACAGCTAGAGGTGGAGAAGCCACGAAATGTGAAGATGAAGAAGTAAGAGAAGCCTCTTTAGAGGCTTGGGAAGCCTTTGGAGAAGGTGCGCTTGCTATAGACCTTTTTGAAAGTGATGAAGGTATGATTGTTAATGAAGTTAATCCTAATATGGAATTTAAAAATTCTCAAAGAGTTACTGGGGTAGATATAGCCCAAAAATTAGTTGATTACGCTATTAAGGAGGGTAAAGAATGATTGATATAGCTATAGTTGGTGGAAGTGGTTATACCGGAGGAGAGTTAATAAGATTACTATCAAACCATCCGAAAGTAAATATTTCCACAATTACTTCAAGAAAATTTGCAAAACAAAAAGTACATAGGGTTCACCCTAATTTAAGAGGATTAGATTTAAGATTTACAGATGATCTTGATGAAATAGATTCAGATCTGATTTTTTTGGCTGTTCCTCATGGAGCTTCTATGGATATGATCAAAGATTATTATGGAAGTGCCAAGATTATAGATCTTAGCGCCGATTTCAGAATTAGTCATGACTTATATGAAGAGTACTATGGAGATCATAGTGAACCTGATTTAATTGAGGAATCTGTTTACGGGCTTCCTGAACTTCATAGAGATGAGATCAAGGACGCAGATTTAGTTGCTAATCCTGGATGCAATGCAACAAGTGCAATATTAGGTCTCTATCCATTTAGAAATGATTTGGAAGAAGCAATAGTAGATTTAAAGGTTAGCTCAAGTGCTGGAGGAAGGAACAGTAATGTGATGGCTTCTCATTCGGAAAGAAGTTCAGTAGTTAGAGCTTATAAAGAATATCATCATAGACACGAAGCAGAAGTGATTCAGGAAACAGGAATTAAAGGCCAATTTTCTGTACATTCAGTAGATATGGTTAGAGGGCTCCTTGCAACAATTCATATGAACTTAGAAACTAGTAAAGCAGATCTTTATAAAAAGTTCCATGAATATTCTGATGAACACTTTATCAGGTTCGTTAAAGAAAGAGGAGGTCTTCAGAGAAATCCAGACCCTAAATTCGTTTTAGGTAGTAACATGGTCGATGTAGGTTTCTCTTATGACGAGGAGAATGATCGAGTAATTGTATTTTCAGCTCTTGATAATCTAATTAAAGGAGCATCTGGTCAAGCAGTTCAAAATATGAATATTATGTTTGGATTTAACGAAAAAACTGGCTTAGAGCAGCTTCCAATATCTCCTCTTTAAAAGTGGTGGTAATATGAAAGTGGTGAAGATTGGCGGTGCCATCTTAGATAAAATTAGTGAATTTGATGAAGTACTAAAGGCTGATATCTTAGTCCATGGAGGGTCTGATTACGTAGATGATCTTTTTGAAAGACTGAATAAGGAAACTAAGATGGTAAAGAGCGTTTCAGGAGTAGAATTCAGATATACTCCCAAAGAAGATATGGAGATCTTTTTAATGGCTATGATGAAAGCTAATAAAGAAATAGTAAGCTTTCTTCAACAAAATAAGATTAATGCAATCGGCTTAAGCGGTTTAGATTATAGTTTAATTAAAGCTAAAAGAAAAAAACTACTTAAAGCAATAGTAAACGGTAAAAAGAAAATTATTAGAGATGATCAATCAGGAAAAATTTCAGAAATCAACACAAAAACAATAAAAAACCTTAAAAACCATGGATTTCCCGTTATAGCTCCGATAGCAATGAGTGAATCATCAGAACCATTAAATATAGATGGTGATAAATTAGCTTTCAGAATTTCAAAAGATATTCAAGCAAATCAACTCATCTTCCTAACTGATACAGCCTTTTTAGTAGACAATGAAATTGTCGATGAAATAAGAATCTCTAATTTAGAAGAATACGAAAAACATGCCAAAGGCGGTATGAAAAGAAAGATCATGATGGCCGAAAAAGCCATTGAAAATGGGATTGAAGAGGTAAGTATTATTGGTCTAAATGGAAAAACGGTGATAAGATGAAAGAAGTTAATGTATACAACAAAAGAATGAAACTTTCTAAAGGTGAAGGCGCCTATTTATGGGATGAACAAGGTAATAAATATTTTGACGCATTCTCTGGAATAGGAGTTGCCTTATTAGGACATTCTAATGAAGAATTAGCTGAAGCTATTAGTGAACAAGCTAGAAAATTGATTGTAGCAGGGCCTCTCTTTGAGCATAATGAAAAAGAAGAGTTCTTTAATGAGCTTTCACACTTCGTAGACTATGAGTATGCCTTTATGTCTAATTCAGGAACCGAGTCAGTTGAAGCAGCAATAAAATTTGCTAGACTTAAAACTGGTAAAGAAAAAATAATTTCTATGACAAATGCTTTTCATGGCAGAACATTAGGTTCTCTAAGCGCTACTTGGAAATCAAAATATAAAAAAGACTTCGAACCATTAGTATCAGGATTTGATCATATTCCATTTAACAATTCAGAAGTAGCTAAAGAAAAAATCGATGATGATACTGCTGCAGTATTAATAGAACCAATTCAAGGTGAGGGTGGAATAGTGCCTGCAGATCAAGAATTCATGGACACTGTTAGAGATCTAACTGAAGATGTAGGAGCTTTGCTTATCGACGATGAGATTCAAAGTGGATTTAGGACAGGAGAATTCCTAGCAATTAATCATTATGGAATAAGACCTGATATCGTTACAATGGGAAAAGGATTAGCAAATGGAGTGCCTATAGGATTAACTATGACTAACTTTGATATCCCGAAAGGGAAACATGGAAGCACTTTCGGAGGGAACCCATTAGCAAGTAAAGCAGGAGCTACGACACTTAAATACATAAGAGAAAATAATTTACTTGAAAAAATCCCTGAAAAGTCAATATCATTAGAAAGTGATGAAATAATTAAAACTCGTGGAAAAGGATTGATGATGGGTTCTATAATGCAGAAAACAGTCGATAAATATATGCCAAAGCTTCAGGAAAATGGTATAATTGCTGGAGTATCCGGTAACAGGATTATAAGATTGCTACCACCAATAACAGTTACCAAGGAGCAAATGAATTGGCTTAAAGAAAGCATAGAGGATGTTTTAAATGACGCCTGAAATAAGCGATGAAGAAAAAAAAGAATTCCTAAAGAATTTAGTTTCAATATATAGTCCTACTGGAGAAGAAACCGAAGTAGCAAATTTTCTAGTGAATAAATTCCAAGAATATGGAATAGATTCTTATATTGACGATGTTGGCAATGTAATAGCAAAGCAAAACGGTGAAGGACCTAAAATACTTCTAGCAGGGCACATGGACACAGTAACAGGTAAAATCCCAATAAGAGTAGAAAAGGGAGACTTATGGGGAAGAGGTAGTGTAGATGCTAAAGGATCATTAGCAACCTTTTTCTTTACCTTAATAGAAAGTAATGCAAACCTAATGTTCGCATCACTAGTAGAAGAAGAAGGACCCTCTAAAGGAGCTAAAAACCTGGACTTAGAAGAACCTGATTACATAATAAATGGAGAACCCAGCGGATGGGATGGAGTAACAATAGGCTATAAAGGAACAACGCTAATGAAGTTCGAAGAGAAAGTGGAAAGATTCCATAGCAGCATAGGAAAAAAAGGAGCAGCAGAAAAATTGATAGAGAAATGGCAAAAAATAAGCAGAAACTTTGAAGAAGGTTTCGACACACCAAGTGGACGCATTAAGAAAATCGAAGCATACGAAAGAGAACATGACTTTTATGGAGAGATGATAGTAAATATTAGAACCCCAAGCAATTATGAACCAGAAATAAAAGGAAAAATAATCGAATCACTACCAGCCTACAAAATATCAAGAAAAAGCCCCTTAGTAAGAGGATTAGTAAGAAGCATTAGAAATAACAACGGAAAACCAAAATTAAAGAAAAAAACCGGTACTGCAGATATGAACATATTAGGACCAAAATACGGCGTAGATACAATAGCTTATGGACCAGGAAACTCAGACCTCGATCACACTCCAAATGAACACCTAAACCTAAGAGAATACCTAAAAGCAATTGAAACACTTAAATCAGGAATAAAAGAAGTAAAAAAATATAACAAAATATCCACCTAAAAATTTTTATATTTGTTTAATTACAATTTTTCAAAATACTTAGAAGAAGTAAAAGATTCCTAAAAGCTATGATTAGATTTATAGTGGAAAACCTTGCATATATTCGTGAAGTGACCCCCC
>CAYNOZ010000046.1:0-11924 GCA_964398955.1 uncultured Thermococci archaeon
TAGTTAAGCAGTATCCCTTCCAAAAAGGACTCCGGTACACAGCAGTGTTTAACTATTTTTTGAAGGATTCAGCCTCTATCCTTTCAAAGTGATGCCAGTATCTAGCTTAATGTGGGTTAGCTAATTCTGATCCCAACAATAATATTTAAGTTTACAGTATGATTATTATGAAATGGGAGAACCTATTTATTTTATATCTAAAGGAAGTTATCTAACTGTTCTCCCAGAAACTACAGTTTTTAACTTTTTGAGCTTGTGAAAATTGAGTTTTATGTTATTTGGTTTTTTGGAGATTGTTGTATGGGTTTTTGAGGTGGTTTTTTGACGTATGAGTATGAATATAAGATTCCTTCTTTAACGGTTGATGCTATAATAATGTATGATGGTGGTATAGTTTTGATTAAAAGAGGGAAGGAACCGTTTGAAGGTTATTGGGCTTTGCCTGGTGGTTTTGTTGAGTATGGGGAAACTGTTGAAAATGCTGTGAAGAGAGAGGTGAAAGAAGAAACTGGGCTTGATACAACTATTAAGGATTTGGTTGGGGTTTACTCGGAACCTGAAAGAGATCCAAGAAGACATACAGTTTCAATTTGTTACCTATTAGAAGGGAGAGGGGAGCTTAAAGCAGGAACTGATGCAAGTGAAGCTACAAGAAAATCTTTTATGAAAATACCTACCAATTTAGCTTTCGATCATGGAAAAATAATAAAAGATGCAAGAGACAGATATGATATTTAAGAGAATATTTTTTAAGCCCACTCTACTAAGTATAGTAGTAGGTAATTTCTAATTGATTTTGCAATTTCATTGATTGAAATTTATTTTAAGTTATTCAGGTTTAAGATAGATGAAGTATTGATATAGTTGATGGAGGGGAACGAAGATGGAATTTTGCCCAAAATGTGGAAGTATTATGAAGAAAAAGGTAAGAGATGGTGTGAGCATTTTAAGTTGTACTCAGTGCGATTTTGAAAAACCACTTGAGGATGAAAGTGCTAATAAGTATAAGGCTAAGACTGAGAAGGAGAAACATCCTTCGGAGAAGACTGTTGTTGTTGAGGAGGATATGGAGACTAAACCAAAGACTGAGGAGACTTGTCCGAAGTGTGGGAATAAGGAGGCTTATTATTGGCAATATCAGACAAGATCAGCTGATGAACCAGCTACAAGGTTTTATAAATGTACTGAATGTGGGTATACTTGGAGAGAGTATGATTAAGTAATGATTTAATTTTTTGATTTTCGTTAGTTACTTAAATTTATAATTAATAGGATTAGGTGTGTTAATTATTGGTGAGGTGGATTTATGATAAAGGTATCTTTTTCAAAGGCTAAGGTTTTTGAGGATATTGTTAGGATGGCTTCTGGTCTTCTTGAAGAGGCAATATTTACTTTGGATGAGGATGGGATGACGATGAGGTCTATGGATCCTTCTAGAGTTGCTTTGTTAGACTTGGATATCCCTGGTTCTGCGTTTGAAGTGTTTGAAGTGGATGATACGGTGAAGTGGGGTGTGAATATGGAGAGGTTTGCAAAGATTCTTCGGAGAGGTTCTTCTGGTGATACTCTTGTTCTGAGTCAGGAGTCTGAGGATTCATTAGATATTATTTTTAAGGGTAGAGCTAGGCGTAGTTTTAAATTACCTTTAAGAGATATTTCAGAGGATGAACAAGAATTGCCGAATGTTGATTCAACTTCGAGAGCATCAATTTTTGCTGATGTCCTTATGGAAAGTGTTAAGGATGCTTCATTAGTTGGGGATAATTTAACTTTTGAAATGGATTCTGAAACTTTCAGGGCTGCAGCTCATGGAAATGGACAAGAAACTAATACCGAGTTAAAGAAAGATGACGAGGCATTAATAGAGTTAGAAGTTGAAGAGAATTCTAAATCCACATATGGACTTTCTTATTTAGAGAGCATGGTTAAACCTATGGGAAAATCAGATATCGTTGAAATTGAGTTAGGATCTGATATGCCTCTGAAAATACATTATCCAATAGAAGATGAAGGTAGATTGCTTTTTATACTAGCTCCAAGAATTGAGAATGAGTAATGATGAAATTATGGACCTGAATAAACTTGAGACTGTTTTAGAAGATGAAGTTTCCAGTGAAGAAATTCAAGAGCTAGATGAAGATTTTTATGAGAAAGCTTTAGATGAATTGCATAAAATCAGTTCTGAGAAAGAAAAAAATCCATTGATGGATAAAAAAGAAGAGGTATTCAGAAATTATTTATCTGAAATTCTTAGAACTAGAATAATTAAGATCCTTAGTGATCTTCAATCTGGAAATTCTGAAAATCTTACTCTCGCTGAGGATAAGGTTTTTAACTATCTGAGATATCTGATAGGTGGGTCCAAGAACGGACCGAAATTACATGAAATTGTTGAAAAAGAAATTGAGGAAGACTCGTCTCTTGAAACAGTTGAAGAGGTGGAAAAATCTGAAAAGTTTGTAACCAGTTCCGTAGATAATGAACAAGGAAGTGAAGTTGAAGAGACAGAGTCGGTTTATGAGGAAACAGGTAAAAAGGAAGAAATTAATTCAGAAATAGGATCTGAAGGATCAAATTTGACAAGGGGATCTTCGCCGGTGGAAGAATCTTCTGAACTAGAATCAGTAGGATATCTTCTACTGGAGGATACCCCGGAAATGATGGATACGGAATCCTCTAATTTCGGCCCTTTCAGTAAGGGGGATCTGGTCAGTCTCCCTGCCGATCTTGGCGATGTGCTTGTTGAAAGAGAAGTTGCCGAGAAATTGAATCTGGATGGGTTGGAAGGGGATTAATTATTGAGGTGTTAATATGAAAATTCCACAGAATGTGAAGAGGTACTGTCCTCACTGTAAAAAGCATACAGAACATAGAGTGAAGAAGGTCAAGTCCTCTAAGGCCAGTGAGATGAGTAAAGGCCAAAGAAGATTTAGGAGAGTTACCTCCGGTTATGGAGGTTTTCCAAGGCCTAAGGTGTCTGGAGGAGCTAAGATAACAAGAAAAACGAATTTGAAGTATGAATGTACTGAATGTGGGAAAGCCCATATCAGTGAAGGTGTAAGAACAGGTAGACTGGAGATTGAAAGGTAAGTGATATGATGGCGGATATAGCAGAACCTGAGTCGGAATTTGTTAAGGTTAAATGTATAGATTGTGGAAGCGAACAAATTATTTTCAGTAAACCTTCAACGGAAGCTCATTGCTCCGTTTGTGGAGCATCTTTATCCGAACCCACTGGTGGTAAAGGGAAGATTAGAGCAGAAATTTTGGAGCATCTTTAAAGGATTGGTGATTCTATGGCTAAGGAAGAGTTCCCTGAGAAAGGGGATCTAGTGATTGGAGAAGTTCGTGACATTAAGAATTACGGTGCTTTCATAGAACTCTTAGAATACAAGGATAAAACTGGGTTAGTTCATATTTCTGAGTTATCTAATTCTTGGGTAAAGAATATAAGAAATCATGTTAAGAACGGTCAGAGAGTTGTTGCTAAAGTTGTTGAAGTAGATGAGGAGAAAGATCATATAAACCTTTCTCTTAAGAGAGTTTCCGGTGAAAGTAAAAGAAGAAAGTTAGAAGCTAATAAGAGATCGAAGAGGGCTGAAGGACTTTTAAAGCATGTTTCAAGTGAGGTAAGTGATGCTGAGGAGGAAGACATATGGGAAATATGGTCTGATCTGGAAGATGAATTCGGAGACGTATACGAAGGCTTTATTAAAATTGCTAGAGAAGGAAAAGGAACTTTAGAAGAAATTGTTCCGGATAAATGGGTAGATCCATTATACGATAATATTAAGAAAAGTATTGAATTACCATCAGTAGATATTAAATCAACTCTTAAAATCCGGTGTAACGAAGGAAACGGAATTGAAGTGATAAAAGAATGTTTAAGCAGTGCAGAAGATTCAATTTCAGATCCAGACGTATTATTAGATGTGAAATACCAGGGAGCTCCAAATTATCGAATTTCCGTAGAAGCTCCAGATTACAAGAAAGCTGAAAAAACCTTAGATACCTTCATGAGAACAGTAGAAGATCATATGGATTCTTATTCTGGAGAAGTAGAATTAGTAAGAGATTAAGAAGTTACTGATTAACATGAAGAAAATCAGGAAATGCCCTAAATGCGGAAATTACACTCTAAGAGAGAAGTGCCCTAATTGCAGTAATGATGAAGAAGTTAAAACAAACAGTGCACACCCGGCTAAATTTTCTCCTGAGGATCCATACGGTAAATATCGAAGAAAACTAAAAATTAAAGAACTAGATCTAGGATTAGATCCAGAATCTGTAGATTAATATCAACATAGTACAAGAAAAGATTATTAGTAGGTGATTGAATTGCTAAAAGAAACAAAAATTGAAGAAGAAATAAAACCTGAACTTGAAGATCCAATACTCATAGAAGGATTACCAGGTGTAGGTCTTGTAGGGAAATTAGTAGCAGACCATCTAATTAACGAGTTAGAAGCTGAAAAATTCGGTGAAATTTATTCCCCTCATCTTCCACACCAAGCAGTTGTAAAAGAGGATGGGGTTCTAAGTCTGGTGAAAGATGAATTATACTACAAAAAAATGGAAGAAGGATCAGATTTAATAATTCTAACCGGTGACAGTCAGGTACCACCTAATGATGGTCCAGGACATTATGAATTAGCAAGTGAACTTCTAGAATACGTTAAAAATCTAGGAGTTGAAACAATTTACACTCTTGGAGGATACCAGATCAAAGACACTAAAGACAATCCTGAAGTACTAGCAGCAGCAACAAGTCGAGAACTCTTAGAAGGGTACGAAGACGAAGTTAAGATAAGAAGCGATGAAGGCGGAGGAATAGTAGGAGCATCAGGACTTCTTCTAGGAATAGGTAAAATGGTTGACGTCGAGGGATACTGTTTACTAGGTGAATCTCCTGGATTCTTAGTAGATGCAAAAGCGGCTGAGATAATACTAGAAACCTTAATGATGATGACAGACATAGATGTCGACACATCAGAACTAGAAGAAAGAGCAGAAGAAACTGAAAAATTAGTGAAAAGATTGAAGAAATCAAAATCTGAAATGGCAGAAGCAGGAAAAATGGAAGAGGAAGGACAAACCTACATTAGGTAAGGACAATGAAAGAACGAGAACTAATAGATTTTCTATCTTCCTATTTTTCATACCATTCTAAATCAGATAAAACCTCACAAATCCTAGGCATAGGAGACGATGCCGCTATTTTTGAATCAGAAGCACCTCTTGTAGTTACATCTGATGCAATTTCTTACAGCTCACATGTATTTAACTTATTATCTGATAAAGATATAGCCAGAAGATTCGTGACAGCTAATGTAAGCGATCTAGCAAGCATGGGATCTTCTCCATTATACTTCGTAAATAATCTTCTTTTCAGTGAAGAATCTGAAGACAAAGTTGATCCTAAAAAAATTATAGAAGGAATAGAAGAAGGCTGTGAACGTTACGATATGAGTGTTATTGGTGGAGATATAAGTTCAGCCCGAGAATTAGTACTAAGCGGATTTGCAATTGGATTAGCTGATAAAGGATACCTAACAAGAGAAGATGCAGAACCAGAAGACTTACTATGCGTAACAGGAGATTTAGGAAGAGTAAAAGCTGGATTTGAAATCGGTGAAAAAATACCTGAACCAATAAAAGAAAAAATGGTTGATCCAGAAGCCAGAGTTGAAGAAGGAAGAAAATTATTGGATATAGCCACCTCATGCAATGACATAAGCGACGGATTGTCCGTAGAGTCTTGGGAAATATCTAAATCTTCAAATGTGAAAATAATCTTAGATCCAGATAAATTCCCTATCCATGAATCAGTGTTAAAAAAAGTAAAAAATCCTAAAGAAACAGTTCTTTCTTCAGGAGAAGAATTTGAACTATTATTCACTATTCCTCAAGATAAAATTGATTTAATAGATTTTGAATTCACTGTTATTGGTAAAGTTAAAAAAGGATCCGGTGTGTATCTTAAAGATGGAACAAAAGTAAGAAAAACCGGATGGCAACATTTCAATAAAAGATGATTTTTATGTTCCAATCTGAAGAAAATTCTAATAAGAAAGAAGCATCCTACTATAAAAAAATGGAAAATAAAAACGTTCAATGCCACTTATGCCCAGTTAACTGTACAATATCACCGGATAATGTCGGAGCCTGCGATGCTAGGGAGAATGTGGATGGAACTCTCTACACAAATAATTATGGATTAGTTTCAAGTGAAAATCTTGACCCAATAGAGAAAAAACCATTATTTAACTTTTTACCAGGAAAAAAAGCTCTATCAATAGGAACCCTAGGATGTAACATGGCATGTGAATACTGCCAAAACTGGAGAATTTCCCAACCAGACCCAGAAGACTTCAACAGATTCAAAACCCGAAGAGCAAAACCAGAAGAAATAGTTGAAAAAGCTGAAGACTATTCAATAATCGCATATACCTATAACGAACCAACAATCTGGTACGAATTCGTAAAAGACACAGCTAAACTAGCTCACAAAAATAATTTGAAAAACGTACTAGTAACTAACGGATACATAAATGAGGAACCTTTCAGAGAATTAGCACCATACATAGACGCAATGAATATAGATATCAAATCATTCGACGATAACTTCTACAGAAAATTATGCCACGTACCCGACGGAAAACAATCAAAAGAAACAGCCAAAATAGCACATCAACTAGGAATACACATAGAACTAACCTATCTAATAATAACAGACGAAAATGATGACATAAAAGACATAAAAAAGTTCATTGACTGGGTAAAATCCATCGACACTGATATCCCAGTACACTTCTCAAGATACTTCCCACAATACAAAATGGACAACCCCGCAACAAATATAAAAACATTGGAAAAAGCCTATGAACTAGCAAAAGAGGAAGGCCTATCATATGTATACATGGGGAATGTCAGAAAAAAAGGAACTGAAGATACGTACTGCCCAAACTGTGGAGAAAAAATTGTTGAAAGATCCGGATACACATTAAAAAAGAATAAAATAAAGAATGGCAAATGCGAATACTGTGATCACCCAATAAACGGAGTATTCTAACCAAATTTACTCTTTGAAGGGTTTATCTGTTAATTTAATCTTGTTTATTCCATTCTCCAGGAGAATACCGGGTTTCTTGCTGCTTTGGTTTGGTCTAGTCTGGTTCTGTACGTGTTTTTCGGTGTATCTTTTGCTTCTTCCGGTTTTTCGTATGCGTTTTCTGTGATTGTTTTTATTCCTTCCACAAATTTATCTAGGTATTCTTTAGATTCTGTTTCGGTAGGTTCTATCATTAGTGCTTCGTGGAATATGAGTGGGAAGTACATTGTGGGGGCATGGATTCCTTTGTCTAGTAGGTTTTTAGCTATGTCATTTGCATCTACTTCGATGTCTTCTTTCATTGGTTCTGCACTGAAAACTGTTTCATGTTTTCTAAGTTCTTTGAATGGTAGTTCTAAGCCTTTAGTATTTTTAATTTTTTGAGTTATGTAGTTAGAGTTTAATACTGCGTCTTCTGTTACTCTTTCCAAGTCTTTTCCCATTCTTTTCATGTAAGCTAATGCTTTTACCATGACTCCGAAATTTCCATAATAGGATCTTACTCTACCAATTGAATTAGGGAGATCATAATTTAATCTGTATTCTTCATCGTTTTTTTCGACGAGAGGGACAGGTAAATAATCTTTTAAGTGATCTTTTACTCCAACTGGTCCAGATCCTGGGCCTCCTCCTCCGTGAGGGGTTGAAAATGTTTTGTGCAGATTAAGGTGAACTATGTCAAATCCCATGTCTCCTGGCCGAGCTTTACCCATTGTTCCATTAAGATTAGCCCCATCATAGTATAGTAAACCACCGGCATCATGAATAATTTCTTCTATTTTAGTTATGTCTTTCTCAAATATTCCTAAGGTATTAGGATTAGTTAACATTAGTCCTGCTGTATTTTCATCGACAGCTTCTTTCAAGGCCTCAATATTAACAGTTCCCTCATCGTTTGAAGGTATTTCAACTACCTTGAATCCTGCCATTGAAGCACTAGCCGGGTTTGTACCATGAGCTGAGTCAGGAACAATTATTTCATTTCTTTCATTATCTAGATACTCTCTAATAATTAAGGCCCCTGTGAATTCTCCATGAGCTCCTGCGGCTGGTTGTAAAGTGAATCTGTCCATTCCAGTTATTTCTTTTAACCATTCTTCTAGTTCGTACATTATTTCTAATGATCCCTGTACAGTACTTGGGTCTTGATAAGGATGTGTGTTAGTTACTTCTTCCCAAGAGGCGATTTCTTCATTTATTTTAGGGTTATATTTCATAGTACAGGAACCTAGAGGATATATTCCGGTTTCTATTCCAAAGTTCATTTCTGAAAGTCTAGTGTAATGTCTCATTATTTCTATCTGACTTAAACCAGGGATCTCAGGATCTTCTTCTCTTCTCATTTCTTCAGGTAGATCAATTTCTTCATCTGCTATGGGCTCAGGAATTTCGATAGCCTGTCCTTCAGATTCTTCTTTTATTAGGTCTTTTAATAATGGTTCATCCCATTGTGCCTGTTTAAAGCTCATTGTATCTCCTCCATAGCATTAACTAATTTATCAATTTCTTCTCTGGTATGAAGTTCTGTAACGGAAATTATAGAGAATTCTTTCCCATCTAAGGTCTTTGGTTTACCTATCTGCAATCCTTTTTCAAGTAGTTTCCTGTAAATTTTCTCTATTTCTCCTTCGTAAGCAACGGTGAATTCTTTAAAGTGGGTTGAGTTAAAAATTGGTGCTTTGAATTTATTTAATTCATTAATTCTTTTCATGAGATAATTATTGTTCTTCATGATAGTTTCACTGAGCCTGTTCAATCCTTCATTACCTAGTGATCCCATGTAGATTGCTGATGCGACCGCAGTTAAAGCCTCATTACTGCATATATTAGATGTTGCTTTCTCTCTTCTAATATGCTGCTCTCTAGTTTGTAAGGCCATCACATAACCTTTTTGATCATCTTCATCTTCTGTAACCCCTATCAACCTTCCAGGCATCTTACGAACCAAACTTCTATCATTTCTAATACCGAATATCCCAACTAAAGGACCTCCAAAATTCATTGGATTACCGAAATAAGATGCTTCACCAATAACAACATCAGCATTATAACTACCAGGAGGCCTAACCAATCCAAGAGAAGTTGGATCAACACCTACAATGAACAAAGAATCTTCTCCATGCACAATATCCTCAATTTCATCCACCTTTTCCTCTAAAAACCCTAAATAACTAGGATTCTCAATGTAAACCCCTGCAGTATCATCATCAATCTTATCCCGGAGATCATCCAGATCTAGCTGACCCGTTCCATCATTATAATCAATTTCAATTAATTCAATTTCCCTTCCCTTGATATAGGTCTCTAAAACAGCTTTCCTTTCAGGATGAGTTAACTCAGGTATTAAAAATTTATTTTTATTTCTTTTAGCTCTTAAACTCATTAATGCAGCTTCACCTAAGGATGTGCTCCAATCATACATTGAAGAATTAACTATGTCCATTTCAAGGATCTCACCCATAAGGGATTGATATTCAAATAATGATTGAAGCATACCCTGCGATATTTCAGGTTGATACGGTGTGTAAGAAGAGTGGAATTCGCTTCTTTCAAGAAGATTTTGGATATGGCTTGGAACGTAGTGAGGATAAATTCCCTCCCCTAGAAAGCTTGTAACGTCCTTATTTTTTTCCAGTGTTCTACGAATATCTCTTTTAACCTGTAATTCAGTTTCACCATCAGGAAGATCATAATCGGTTTTCATTTTAACTTCATCGGGTATGTCACTGAAAAGTTCCTCAATACTATCAAATTTAATTTCACTGAACATTTCTTTTCTTCTTGAAGAATTGGGCAAATATGGATGTTTCATAATATCATTCCTAATAAAATATTTTCTAAATAAATAACTTATGGTCATTATTATTAAAAAAAAGGTTAAAAAAATTGGTTTAAGGCAGAATCAGCGTTTCTAGTTAATAGAACTAATAGATCTTAAATCCTCTATTACTTCCTCCAGATTTTCTATTACCTTTTCAATTTCTTCTTCTGTATTAAATCTGCTGAGACTCATCTTTATTGATCCATGTGACTCTTCTAATTTTCTTCCCATAGCCAATAAAACATAGTTAGGTTCTAGATCTGGAGAAGCACAAGCTGATCCAGTATCTACTTGAATATTCTCTTCATCAAGCCTTAAAGCTATAGCTTCACCTTCAGCCCCTAAAAAGGAATAATTTACATTGTACGGACTTCTTCTGTTCAAGTCCGTAGGCCCGTTAAGTTTTATATTATCAATATTTTCTTCTATTCCCTTCATAAGTTTTTTCTGTAATTTTCTTACATGATCTTTACTTTCTATTCTCTCATTTTCCTCTATTTCCACAGCCTTCCTGAAACCAACTATACCTGGCACATTCTCCAGCCCAGGCCTTACATCACTGGTTGAATGATGACCAGTCATCAAAGGTTCAATTTCAACATCTTCCTTTAAAAATAAACCTCCAATTCCCTTAGGTCCATGAATTTTATGCGAAGTAAATCCCATAGAATCTAATCCAATCTCATCTACATCAATATCCATCTTCCCGAACCCCGAACCAGCATCTGAATGCACTAAAATATCAGAATCTATATTCTTCACTGTTTCAACTACTTTTTTTATCGGTTGAATAGCTCCAGTAATATTCTCAACCATATTCACGCTCACAAGGACAGTATCATCCTTAATTTTATCCTCCAGATCTTCAAGATCGATTAAACCATTTTCATCTACTTCTACGTAATCCACTTCAAATCCTCTTCTCTCCAGAGATCTAAAAGTTTCAAGAACTGAAGGATGCTCAACTTCTGTTGTAATAAGATGCTTTGACTTATTCTTCTTCTTCTGCGCTACACCTCTGATTGCTAGGTTATTGGATTCAGTTAATCCAGAGGTAAATATTATTTCATCGGAATTCGAGTTTATTGAACTTGAAATTACATCTTTACTTTCCTCAATAGCTTTATAAATTTCAAGGGAATTCGAATAAATACCTGATGGAGTTTCAAACTTCTCTCTTTGGTAAGGTTTCATCTCCTCCAAAACTCTCGGATCTATAGGTGAGGTTGCATCATTATCTAGGTAGACCATTTTTCCACCAATTTGTTTTTAATCGAAACATATAAATATATTCCTCCCCAAGAATGTGAGGTGAAGAACATGCTTATCGTGGACGAATATTTTAAAGACTACCCCGCGAGAAAAAAAGTCGCACAACTACTACTAGATAAAGGATTTTCAATTCAAGATTCATCAATAAAAGCAAACGGAATAAAAATACCCATAACAGAAGTAGCAAAAGAAGCAGACGTCAACAGAAAAATAGTATACCACACCATAGAACAAATACAGGATAATAAAGCACTACAACTAACCTTCGCACACAACAAAACAAGAGCAGACCTAAGCGAAGTAGCACCAACAGTAGGATGGGAAGTCCTAGAACTAAAAATAACCGACCACTCCTCACTCGGAGAAGTACTCAAAATAGTAGACGGACAAGAAATATACGAAGTACTATCAAAAAACAAAAAATCAAAAATAGTAATCAAAGAACCACTAGGAATGAGAAAACTAAAAAAAGTATCCTCAGTAAAAGGAATAGAAAGCCTAACACTAAAAACACCAGAAAAAAACAAAGAAAAACTAGCCTGCAACTACTGCGACATAGAATACTGCACAAAAAAAGGAGAAACAGCCACCTAAAACCCCAAAACTAAGAAAAAACGAACAAATAAAACAAAAGAACAAGAAAGACAACAATATTCCATATCCATCTATCCAAAAATCCAACCAACTCTCTTGCACTCCTTCTCTCACCTGGTACAGGAT
>CAYNOZ010000047.1:0-11807 GCA_964398955.1 uncultured Thermococci archaeon
GTTTGGGTTTGTTGTGTGATTTCTAGGTTTTCTGTGTTTTTCATTCCTGTGTTTTTTATGTTGAGGGTTAGGTTGAAGGTGTCTCCTGGTTCTAGGTTTTCTGGTGCGTTAATTTTTTGTAGGTTAGCGTTTCCGTGGTCGGGTTCTTCATTTATTTTTACTGTTGTTGCATCAATTGTTTGAATTTTTTCTCCGTTTTGGAGGGTGATTGCTTTTATTGATAGTGGGTAATTATTGCTAGGAATCTCTTCGTTTGCTTTTGCTTTAAAGGTGATTGTTTTTTCTTGTTTTCCGTCTAGGTATGGTATTGTTTTGGTTGAGGATTCAATTGGATAGAATGGTAGTTGTGTTTTTGAGTAGTTTGCGTTCAGTGCTAGTGTTATTCCTTGTGTTCTTTTCACTCCATTATTCTTCACCTTCACATCTATTTCGAAGGTTTCACCAGGATTCACATTTTCAGGTGTCTTTATACCTTCGATTTGTATTAATTGAGGTATTTTCCCTACTTCCATGTATTCTGAAGCTTTAATACTTATTTTTACTCCACCGTTTGTTGTTTCAAGTATGGAAACTGTGATATCCGCTTTTTCCAGCTCAACTTCTAACTCGTCACCTGGATAAAGATAATTCTTCTCAATGTCCGGTTTTTGCATGGTTTCACCGTTTTTCTGCCACTGCATCGAGACTAGGTCATTTTTCATGTTTCCTCTGTCTGTTACTGCGATTAGTGCTCCGTACCCTCCTGTTATGTTTTTTTCCATGTCTGCAACTCTTATAGCTGCTGTTTGGCCTAGTAGAAGGTGATCTTTTTCGTATAGGTAACCTTTGTATATTATTTCGTCTTGGGCTTTTACTTGATTGGTTGTTGTGATTGATCCGATCATTAGTGTTATGAAGAGTAATCCTATTATTTTATTTCTTAGATTTTTTTGTTTCATCTTTTTTACCTCCTTTATATTCTTCTTTTAATTTTATGAGTGATGGTGCGAGTAAGAATGATGTAAACATAGATGCAGATATTCCTACTGCTAAAATTGTCCCTAAGGTTCTTATCATCGGTAATGATCCTGATAAAAGTGCTAAATATCCTAGTATGGTTGTAAGGGATGCAGCTAGAATTCCGGGTCCTACACTTGTTAATGTTTCTTTTATTTCTTTAGCTTCTCGATATCTATGGGTTATATGCATTCCAAAGTCTATTCCGAGTCCTAATATCATTGATAAGAATCCGATTAAAAACTGGTTTATTTGCATTCCAGTGAATCCTACGAATCCGAAAGTCCATATTGCTCCTAGTGCCATAGGAGTTGCCATAATAATTCCATCTGTTACTGATCTGAATAGTATTAAAACTACTATTAGAATTCCTATAAATCCAAAGATCGATATTTTACTTAAATCTTGTTGTGCAATTGTTCTCATTGCTTCGTTTAAAACTAATGATCCTCCTAAAGATGCTTCGTATCCTGATGGAAAGTTTATTTGATCCAGGTTACTTTCAATATTTTCTAAGTTTTTTTGAGTTTCTGATTGCTTATCTTCTTCTATTCCACCCTCTAGTGTAACTCTTAAGATTGAATAATCTCTGCTTACATATTCTGAAGTAGTTGGGTTTCTTTTAAAAGCTGTTTTAATTTGTTTTTCCGTATTCGGTATTTCATCATTAAATATTGATGTTATGGAACTGTATGAAGAAATTTTGGTGTTATATGAATCTTTAACCATGAATTTTTGCATACTTTTCGTTTTTCTGAGTAGTTCAGGATTTCTTATATCTCTACCATCTTGAGCTTTTATTATAACTGATACGGTATCTTCACCACCTAACTTGTTTCTAATTTCTTCTAGGGCATTAATTTCATCCATGTCTTCAGGTAAGACTTCTTCCATACTTGTTTCCATTTTGGTTTTAGTAGCTCCATAAGACATGAATAATGTTACAAAGAAGAAAAAAGCTATTATTTTTTTATAATTATTGTTAACAATATTAGTTAATCTAATAAAAAGTTTATTTATAGTACCTGTATGAATGGCTAAAGATACAGTGTCATAATGCCCAACTAATCTTTTTCTAATTCTTTCTTCATAAGTTATTAATACAGGTAGAAAAATCAGGGCAAATATCATAGATAAACTTATTCCAAGTACTAAGGCAATTGATAAATCTTTCATAAAAGATATTCTTGATAGATATAGAGAGGCAAATCCAGCCATCGTTGTTGCCGATGTTCCCACTATTGCTTTTCCAACCCCGTTTATTGATATTTTAGCAGATTTATCAGGATCTCTACCCTTGCTTCTTTCTTCATAATAACGATTGTATACATGTACTCCGTAATCAATACCCATTCCAATTAACATTGCTCCAATTGAAACGGTAGCAGGATTTATATTTTTACCAATCAATGATAGTATTCCAACAGTTAAAATAACTCCAATAATAAGTGGTATAATTGGAATAAATGCTCTAACAATTCCTCTATAAAAAATAACTAATGAACCGAAAACTAAAACTAATGCAATTAATAAAAGTTTTGTTAAATCTGATTGCAACATCTTTATAACATTGTAAGCAATAGAAGTAGATCCTGTTTGAGTTACCTTAACTCCTTTAGGAAAACCAGAATTAGTTATGGATTGATCTACCTTATTTAGAACTTTTCCAAGTTCAATTAAACCTGATCCAGCATTAACCCCAACATTAATAACGGTTGTAGTTTGATCCTCGCTTATAGAATTTTTAAGTTGAGGATACCTATTTATAACAAATTTAACTTCTTCTTTAGATTTTGGAGCTCTACCAAGAACCTTATAAATTAAACTAGCATAAGAAGAAGCTTGATTTACAAAATCACGATCCTTAACATTCTCAGTAAATTTATAAGTGGATTCAACTACTTCCGGATCAAGAATACTATTAATTTCTGAATAATCATCTACTGCCACTGACACCATAATAGTGTCATCAGAACCAAAATTGTTCTGAAGTATCTCTTGATTTTCAACAGACTTTAAATCTGAAGGAAGCGCCTCATCAGATGCTCCAGATGAAAATTCAAGAGTTTGAAGACCTACAGAAGCAATAAGAACTGCAATTATAGTACCTATAATAACTAATTCTTTTCTATCTATAATAAAGTCCGTTATTTTACTCATTGAAAATCCACTCATTTCAAAGACTAAATTAAATATAATTCTAAAAGATATATTCAACTATAGATTTGTGAATTACTATTGTTAATATTAACAGACATTACCTTATTTATAAAATTTACGATAATTTCAATATTTACCATAAGTATTAAAAATAATAAAAATGATAAACAAATACGAAGATCTTGAAAAACAAAATTATAAAGAAAAATACAGTATTAGACCAAATAATCATATAAGAGAGTTTGAAGGGTTTTTTAATTATATTATGGATTAAATGGCTTTATAGGGTGATGTAAATTATGTTTAAAAAAGATGAAGAAGAATTAGAAAAAGTTAAAGAAATATTTAAGGAGCCATTTATTAATGCTTCTAATAAAATGGATAATGATCCTCTTGCGGGTGAAATTCTAGGTATAATGGTTTTTGAAAATAAACCTTTAACCGTAAAGGAAATATCAGATAGAACAGGATACTCTGTTTCTCATATAAGCAATAAAATTAGGAGATTAAAAAGTAGAAGCTTTGTTAGAGAAGAAAGAAAACCAGGTAGCAGAAAAAACTTCTATAAGATAGAAGATCTAGAAGAATGGCCTTTGAACCTTGTTAAAGATGTTATTGAAAGTACTAAGTCAATAATAGAAACTACTAATAAGTGTAAAAAGATAGTCGATGACGAGGAAAAGAAAGAGCATTTAGAATTTGTTGAGAATAAGTATATAATTATAAATAAATCCTTAAGACTCCTTCAAAGTATTGAGGAAGAAGAATTAGAAAAACTATTTGAAAAATATGATATCGATGATCCTTAATATTTGTAAGAAAATATTTTTTTATCTTATTGGTTTATAGGACCTCCCCATACTTAAATCGAAGTGTTTTATGGTAGAGGTCGTTTATTTACTCAAAAATTTAACTTCTTTTTCGTCAAATTCAAAGTATTTTGTTAATTCTTCTCCATTTTCAGGTTGCTCTTCTAATATTAACTTAAGATAGGGTAAGTATTCTCTTGCAGTTTTTGTAGATGTATGAGTTTTCTTTCCTATCTTTTTTTGTATGCTTTCGTTTCTTGATCGTTCTTTAGTTTTGTATTTTCCGAAGAATTTTGGTTTTTTAAATCTTCCAGAATTTCCCTTGCCAACTAGTCCAACTCCTCCTGACATTAATCCTATAGCGTATCTCCATAGGTTATAATGTCCTCTTATTCTGGCTCTGGAAAAGAATATATCTGCTCTTGATAGGTTATTTATCGCTTCTGATCTCTCTGAAAGGTTTTTATAGAAGATAGGAATATTATGTTCGATCCAAGCCATTAGGTCATCAGGATTCTCAGATGAAGAGCTAACTGCTCTTTTAGCATCCTCGAAGGTTTCTGATGTGAATATGTCGTCCAGAGTTGAAAATACATCTTTTTCTTTATTTCTGTCAGGTAGTAGATCTGTATTGTTACCGATTCCTTGTAGATCGTTGATTGCTGCTCTAACGTCTCCATTTGATTTCTCTGCGATTTCATTTAGTTGATCGTTTGTTATTTCTATACCTTCTTTTTTAGCAATTCCTCTTAGATGCTTTCTTATAGATCCTTTTCTTACTTTCCATAAAGTTATGTTTTTACTGTTATTCCTTATTCCACTTGAAACTTCCCACTTATTTTTAGCTGTCATAACGATAGGATTTTTAGATTTTTTTAATAATTCGGTTACAGCTCTTGATCCTCCTCTATCTAATTCGTCTACTTCATCAAATAGAATTAAATTTCTGTTTCCCATAACATCTAAAGAATTAGAGGCCTCTTTTACATTATTCATAATTCCTTTATAGGTTCTAACATCTCCTGCGTTTAATTCTACTAGATTAAAATTAAATTCATTTGATATAGCTTTTGCTGCTGTTGTTTTACCTACTCCAGTCTTTCCAGCGATTAATAAGCCTTTATTCTTTGGAGTTTTTTCTTTCCATTTTGATGCCCAATTTTTGATTGGGTTTATTACCTTACTTGGTTGTCCTATTAAGTCATCCAAACTTTCAGGACGATATTTTTCAGTCCAAATCATGAAATTTTTACCTCTTTATTCCTTTAGACCCATTTTAGCTAGGAGAGCTTCTAGTTGAATCCTTTCATTACCTCCTTCTACTAATCGGAAATCATATTCTCCAATTGTACTCACTAAATCAATTTTTCTCTTCTCATCTATTGGAAGGTTAGTTACTTCTTTGTGGATCTGTTCTATTAAATCTTCTCCTGAAAGCCCTCTTTTAATCAGTAAATCTTCTAGTAAATCTCTGGATCCTGTAAAATCACCTTCTAACGCCATTTGCACTAAATCCCTAACATCTTGTGGACTAGTTCTTGAAGCTACATCATATATTACATCTTCATCAATTTTATTATCCAGTGCTGAAGCAGCTTGAAGCAAGTTAACTGCTCTACGCATATCCCCTTCTGAAATATAGTTTATAGCTTCCACTCCGGATTCTTCTAGTTCAAGATTTTCATTTTCGGCAATATAATTTAATCTGCCTTTGACATCTTTTTCTGATAATGGTGAAAATCTGAATACTGAACATCTTGATTGTATTGGGTCTATAATCTTTGATACGTAATTACAGGATAGAATAAATCGACAGGTATCAGTATACATTTCCATAGTTCTTCTTAAAGCATTTTGAGCATCTGGAGTTAAGGAATCTGCTTCATCTAAAAATATTATTTTAAATTCTGCAGATCCAATTGGTTTTGTTCTGGCGAATTCTTTGATCTTGTCTCTTACGACATCTATTCCTCTTTCATCACTAGCATTGAGTTCTGAAAAATTCTCTTGCCATTCATCTTCAAACATTTCCTTAGCTAGTGCTAAAGCACTTGTTGTTTTACCAATACCCGCTGGTCCAGAAAATAATAAATGAGGCATATCTTGCTTGTCTACATAGTTTTTAAGTCTCATAACTGTTTTTTCTAATCCTACAACATCATCTAGCTTTTCAGGTCGGTATTTTTCTGTCCATGGTCTCATATAAACACCTAATATGATTAAAACATGATTATTGTCAATAAAGTTTGATTACAATTTTTCCCAACTAATTCCGTAATAGACGACTGAGTTATCTTCATCTACGAAGGCATAAATTAATTTTTTTCTAACTGATCCGGCTACCCGCACATCCCCCGTTATTTCAATTGGAGAAATGTTTTTTGAATGAGGAATTACTCTTATAATATATGGAGCATGTTCTTCCATATTCCCTCTGTACGCTCTGAAATGACTACCGTATTTCATCCCAGATTTGACGATATATCCTCTTTCTCGTAGATCTTTATATACCAAATATCTCTCCATTAAAGTATCTTCTATATCTTCACCAATTTTAAGGATCTCTTCAAATTTTAAAACTTTACTATTTTGAGTAACTTTAATTTTTTCTTTTTTCAAAAGATAAAGAGCTTCTGGAAAAGATAAAACAATCTTATTTTCCTCTTCAACTCCAAATTTACTTTTTGAATGCAAATCAAAAGCTTCCTTCTCTTTTGAATAAAAATTCTTTCCTGAAAATTCGAATGTTATCATTGAAACACCTAATCAAAGATCATCATAAATCATATACCAAGCATCTTCTCCATTTTGATAATAATCCTTAACACGTTTAGTTTTATGAAAGTTCATGCCTTCATAAAGTTTAATAGCCTTATTATTAGAAACTCTAACCTCTAAACCTATTCGATCTGCTCCCTTCTCCTTTAACCTTTCCATATCTTCCCTTATTAATTTGGTCCCTATGCCCTTCCCTCTATAATCAGGGTCAATCGCCACAGACATTATATGGCCCTCATCATTATCCCTCAAATAACCAATGATATAACCAATAACTTCCTCATCCTCCTTAGTAACTAGAAAAGTATCATTACACATTTCTAAAACCATAATAAAAAGATCCTTCGGATAAGACTCAATAAAAGTTTTCTTCTCTATCTCCCTTATTTGAGAAATATCATCGTAATCTACAGATTTAATATTCAGATTAACACCTCAAATAATTAAAGTTTAGTCCATAAAAATATTACATTGTAAAGTGATTCTTCTTCCCAAAAGATTAGGACTTAATCAACCACTAAGATAATTTGATTAAATACTATATTTCTATAATAGGATAAGGAAGAGAACCCTAAGGCTTGCGATGAGTGTGAATACCGTTGAAATCAAATAATAAGGCTACTTATTGTTTTTACTCTCGAAAGTGTTTCTTTTGTGTTCTTCAGATCCTCCACCTTTCAAGATACCGTTAGGTTGAGATGGGTGGCGTCTTAGTGAAGCTGCAAAGGACCTGTAACAGCTCTGATATGTTAGGAAGACCAAACCCCCTGCCACCCACGCAGGATGGTTCCGTCCGAAGCGTAAGTTCCCTGCTGACCGGGTGAATTAGAGAATCCTGATGGAAAGGCAGAATCGCCCGCAGGGAAGCCCCACAGCTTGCTGTGAGGTCACTTCACAACCTTTTTGCTATTTTTGATACTTTGAATAAAACTTGGAAACAATTTCAGTTAAGATTTTACTTTTAAAATTTTCTTGTTTTTTATTTTTTTGATACAAATCTTTGATTTGGATAAACAATAAGTTGAATATTTCTTTGATCAGAAGTTTTATAATATAAAATACCCTATGAATTATGGTGTAAGTTTGCCTTTAGAGAGGTTGCAGGATAAAACTGGGAAGGAAGTTCTATGGATCTATATTCTTAGGCTTTTGTATGAGAGAGATATGTATGCTTATGAGTTAAAAGAAGAGATTAAAGATAGATTTAACTTTGAACCTGCTACTGTAACTGGTTATGTGGTGTTATATAGGCTTGAAAGAGAGGGATATGTTGAAAAAAGTCGGGAGGAGAAGGGTTCAGGTGGGAGTAATAGAAAATACTATTCTATAACCCCTAAAGGTCGTGAATTATTGAAAGATGGTCTAGATTACCTTAATAATCTTATGGAAGAATTAAAAATTGATTCCTTATCTAATGAAAATCTTAAAGATTCGGAAGAGAAAATTAATAATGAATAAATATATATTTTATCCTCTAGGAGCCTTGGCCTTCTCCCTAAGTCCTTTATAACCGCATTTCCTACACTTTTCAGCATCTTTAGGATTTTTAGCATTACATCTCATACAAACTTTATATCTGAATAACCTTTCTTCAGCCTCTTCAAACTTAGCCATAATTCTCACCAATTCTTGGTGAACATAACACCTTTTAAGAGTTTCGAGATCCAGAAGATTTTAGAATCAAAAAAATTCTGGAACCAAGTAAATATAATAATTAGAGTTAAGACTATACATAAATGAAAAATCAAAAATTAATTAATTTAAAGTAGATTAAAATTCTTAATTACATGGAAGTAAGAAATTATCTATTCTAAAAGAGTTAATAGATACTTTGAAAGGAATTTTATGTCTCGATTCTTTTATTTGTTTGGTGGTTAAATGATTGTGGAATTTTCTGTGGCTCCTATAGGTAAGGGGGACAGTCTAAGTGAAGATGTATCTCAAGTGTTGAAGGTTGTGGATGATAGCGGTTTGGATTATAAGTTTACTCCGATGTCTACAATAGTAGAAGGGGAATGGGATGAAATAATGTCGCTTGTAAAGAAGTGTCATGAAGAAATGATGAGTGATTCTCCTAGAGTTATTACGGAAATAAAAATTGATGATCACAAAGGAAGGAAAAGTCGTATAAATGGAAAAGTTAAATCAGTGGAGGAAACGTTAGGTAAAGAATTAAAAAAATAGTGTGGAATTATGAAAATAGTTAGATTTAGAGATCCTTCGGGTTATGTTAGGAATGGAAAATGGACTGAGAATGGAATTATATTTTCTGGAAAGGAGTATGATAAAAACAAAATAGAGATATTACCTCCAGTAGATCCAACTAAAGTTGTTTGTGTGGGTTTAAATTATAAGGATCATGCGGAGGAAACGAATAGTGAGATTCCTGAGAGACCTATGCTATTTTTGAAAACTCCTAATACGATAACTGGGCATGAAGATCTGATTGAACTTCCTTCAGGAAAGGAAAGAGTAGATTATGAGGCTGAACTGGCTGTTGTTATTGGGAAGCAGTGCAAAAATGTGGATAAAGAAGAAGCTATGGAAGTTGTTAGAGGTTTTACTTGTTTGAATGATATTTCTAACAGAGATGATCAAAGTAAAGAACAGAACTGGGTAAGGGGGAAATCCTTTGATAATGCAGCTCCTATCGGACCGGTAATTGCTACTCCAGGTCATGTACCGAAAGATGCGGAAATAAAACTTAGATTAAACGATGAACTGAAGCAAGAATCATCTCGTGAACAACTTATTTTTAATATAAGAGAACTTATAAGCGAAATTACAGAATATCTCACTTTAGAGCCTGGGGATATCATTGCTACTGGTACACCATCTGGGATAGGTTCGTTAAGTTCTGGCGACAAAGTTGAAGTAGAAATAGAAGGAATAGGAAAACTAAAAAATTATGTCAAATGATTTAGGTCTAAATCATATTAGACTTTAATTCATTATTTTAAGTATTTTTTAAACCAGTTAACCATCTCTTTTAGTCTTTTCATTCTTTCTTTAGGATTTCCTGATCTTGATAAGTCATGATTCTGATCTTCAAATAAAATTACTTTGCTTTCGGTTCCATTGTACTTTAGGGCGGTGTGCATCTGTAAAACTTCAGATTCCCAGCATCTATAGTCCTTTCTAGAATGAATAAATAATGTTGGAGTGTTAACTTTATTAGCATATTTCATCGGGGATTGACTCCATAACTTATTGTTATCTTCCCAAGGATCGGTTTTAAATTGGTCTTCAACGAAATAATACCCTATATCAGTTGTTCCGAACATCGATATCCAATTAGATATACTTCGGGCTGAAACAGCGGCTTTGAATTTGTTTGTGTGCCCTATTATCCAGTTGGTCATAAAACCTCCATATGATCCTCCTGTAACGCCTAAATTTTTTTCATCAATAAATTCAAATCTGCTTATTGCTTCTTCTAGAACGTTCATTACATCTTCATAATCTTCAAATCCGTATTTTCCTCTAATATCTGCGAATTCATTTCCTTTTCCAGCGCTTCCAGCTGGGTTACTGAATATTACAACGAATCCTTGATTCGCTAATACTTGGAATTCGTGGAAATGAATATTTCCATAAATTGCTTTTGGACCTCCATGAATTTCAAGTACAGCAGGATAAGAATTATTTTCATTAAAATCATTCGGTTTAATAATCCATGAGTCGATTTCTTTTCCATTTGATTTTACTTTAAAGTGTTCAGGTTTAGGTAGGTTTTCTTGAAAATCATTAAAGAATGTAACTTGAATTTCTTCTCCATGATTCAAGAAGAGTTCTGGCGGGTTATTATCTCTAGCGTCTATAAAAGCAATATCCCCGTTTTTAATATCAAAAAACTTGATAGAATCGGTTTTAAAAACTTTTTCTACTTCGTTCTTGAAAGAAAACTTATTTAAATAGGTATCATAACCTTCAGTAGTTATGAAGTAGTAATAACCATTATCAACAACGGAAGTTTTACCTTCACCATAGAAAATATCTGTTAAAATACTGTTATCTATTGTTTGATCTAATTCAGTAATTTGTTCAACTTCTTCAGAATCTTTATCATAGGAATAGATTTCTAGATTAGTATAAATACCCATCTTCTGTTTATCAGTAGCTTCAAAAATTAAATCGTCTTCTAAATATCTAACTTTTTCTATTTTAAGATCTTTATCTGTGATTCTCTCTAGTTCCTCAGTTTCCATGTTATAAATATATAAATGGTTTTCAACTTCTTTTTTATCTTTGTATCTATTAATATTAAGACAAATTTCATTATCTTTGACATCAAAATCTACTACGTCTTTGTAACCACCGATTAGCTTTTTTAATTCTCTATCTTTTAAGGAGTAGGAATAGAGATGGGTTCTTTTTTTGTTAGTGAAATCTTCTCCGTTTTGCCAGAAAGGGATTTCATCGATTTCATGGAAATCTTCTCCTTCAACTAAATCAAAATCCTTACCCTTACTTTTATGGTTTTTAACGTCTTCTTTAACCTTTAAAAACAATTTAGAATTTGATAATTTTATGCCAGTAATTTTTTTATCTATTTTTTCGAAAAATTGTGCTTCCCCACCGGCTATATTAATTTTAAACAATTTTGTAATATTTTCTTCCTTTGATTTTTCATCATCGTTTTCATCAATTTTTCTTTCCGAAACAAAAACAATTTCTTCATTATTTAACCATAAAAAATCTTTATCCTTCCCACTATTTGTAAGCTGAAATACTTGTTCATCTTCTAAACTATAAATCCAAAGATTTGAATCATAAGAATTATCCTTAATATTTGGTTCATGAACATTTAAACATACATTCTTTCCATCAGGAGAAAATTTCACGTTTGAAGGAAATTTATATTTTTCAAGGTCCTCAATTTTTATAGGGTTATGCCGAGAAGACCCCGTAGCTTGCTGCGGGGATGAATCGGTATTAGTTAAAGTTAGATCCTTGTCCATATTTAACTACCTACCACATTTTTGTCTTCCAGTAATCTTAAGTGAGTAATAAGTTAAGTGTTGGAGGGGAGCAACTTCTCCAACAGGTTTAAAGCTCCCTTTG
>CAYNOZ010000048.1:0-11686 GCA_964398955.1 uncultured Thermococci archaeon
AACAGTCTGACATATAGCCAAACTTAACCATTTAATTTCACGGAAAGTATAAATATTTTTGCCTCATTTCCTCTCCAACCTAAAGGGCGGAGCCTCCATGAGGAAGAAGGTGAAGAGGAAGATTATTACTATTATATGTGAGAATATGAAGGCTATTAATTGAATTCCTCCTGCTCCTACTGATTCTAGTATTCCGGTTGCAAATATTCCAGCGAATGTTAGGAGTAGTGAAATTGTTATGATTAGTATTAGGTCTATTACTTGCGCTACTATTCTTTTTATTATTACGTCATTTTCTGTTCCCTTTTCTGCGGGTGGATGCATTCCCATGTTATCACTTTTTTGGTTTTTTATCCGCCTAGGAAGAAGTCTAGGACGTTTCCTGCTGTTGAACTTGTTTCTTTGTATAGTTCGGAGTATCCGCAGTTTTTGCATGTTACTACTTTGAATTTGTTTGTTTGTACGTCTACTAATCTTGATAATCCTGATCCTGTGGTTGATATTTCCCCTACTTCTGCTTCATCGTGTCCACATTTTGGGCATCCGTAGTTTTCTTTATTGATTGTCATTTTTTTCACCATTAATTGATTTAGAATGTTTTACTTATTGTTTATGGTTTTGTTAGGGATATCCCTAATTTTCTTAAGCATTTTTAATATTATTGCTTATATGGGGTTATTTAATGAAAAGTTTTTTTAAAACAGAGCTTTTTTTGAAAAACCTTTTATATAAGTATGTTTAAATTTTATTTGGTGTATTAATGGCTGAACAGATTATTAGGGTAGACATGAGCGAATTAGAAGTAAGTTACGAAGAGGTTCCTAAAGACTACAAGGCCCTAGGAGGACGTGGATTAACCTCAAACATAATTGCTGATGAAGTACCGCCGAAATGTCATCCATTAGGACCTAAAAACAAATTAGTTATCGCACCTGGAATAGTAACAGGTACAAATGCCCCTACATCTGGCAGGTTATCCGTTGGAGGGAAATCACCATTAACTGAAGGAATTAAAGAATCAAACGCTGGAACTGATTTCGGTCAAAAACTTGGAAAATTACAAGTAAAGGCGTTGATAATAGAAGGAAAACCTAAAGAAGATCAATACTACTTATTAAAAATTTGTAAAGATAATATAGAAATATTAAAAGCAACTAAATGGGTTGAAAAAGGTTTATACGAATCTTTTGAAGAGATAAAAGAGAAATTTGGGGAAAATGTAGGAATATCAGGCGTTGGCGTGGCGGCTGAACTTAAAGCTTCTAATGCCGGAGTAGCATTTAATGATCCGGAGGGAATGCCCAGCAGATATTCAGGAAGAGGCGGTCTAGGAGCTGTTATGGCATCAAAAGGAGTCAAATTCATAGTTATAGATGACGAAAATGCTCCAGGCAAAGAAATTAAAGACCCAGAAACTTTTAAAGAAGGAGCAAAGAAGCTGAGAGAGGCCTTATTAGAACATGATGTTACAAAACCAGGTGGAACTCTTAATTCATATGGAACAAATGCTTTAATAAACGTTATAAATGAGTCTGGAGGTTTACCTCAAAATAATTTCTCAAGTGGAAGAGATGAAAGAGCGGCCAAAGTTTCCGGTGAAAGACTAGCTGAAGAAATTGAAAAAAGAGGAGGAAAAAATCCTCACATGTGCAGTCCAGGATGTGTTATACAATGCTCAGAAGTTTGGACAAAGCCTGATGGATCTGATCCCGTAGGAGTTCTTGAATACGAATCAGTCTGGTCATTAGGTCCTAACTGTGGAATCTATGACCTAGATACAATAGGAGAGCTAAACAGAAAATGTAATGACTTAGGATTAGACACAATAGAAATGGGTAACACTATAGCAGCCGCAATGGAAGGAGGTATCGCTGAATTTGGAGAGAAAGAAAAAGCCTTAGAACTTATGGAGGAGATCAGAGAAAAAACACCAACTGGAAGAATGCTAGCTAACGGTGTAGAACATACAGCCAAAGCTTTAGGAGTAACTAGAGTTCCGACAGTAAAAGGACAATCTATGCCAGCATATGATCCAAGAGCAATCAAAGGACAAGGAGTAACATACGCAACATCCCCCATGGGAGCGGACCACACAGCAGGATACGCAGTAGCCACAGAAATCATGGGAGTAGGAGGTGAATCCGACCCAATAGAAACTAATAAGGCAGAACTATCAAAAAATCTGCAAAAAAGCACAGCAGTAATAGATACAACAGGATACTGTCTATTCACAGCATTCGCAGTACTAGACATACCAGAAGGTCTAGAAGGTATGGTTGAATCAGTGAATGGTGTATTAGGAACAAATCTAACCGTGGAAGACATACCAGACATAGGGAATGACATACTAAAAACAGAAAGAAAATTCAACAAAAAGGCGGGAATTTCAAAAGAGAAAGACAGAATACCAGAATTCATGAGAGAAGAAAAACTACCTCCTAGAAACGAAAAATTCGACGTACCTAAAGAAGAACTGGACAAAGTATTTGAAGAATAAATTCTACTCTTTTTTCTTCTTTATTATTAACTAGGTGCAAAAATGAGCAAAAGAGTTAAGGTAAAATATTTTACCACCTTCAGAAACTATACAGGAACGAAAAAAGAAACTATTAACGCAAATAATATAAAACAACTAATTAAAAAAATAAGAAAAAAACATCCAGAAATAAAAGGAAAAATCCTAAAAAACAACAAAGAAACCAGAAACGGAATAATAATTATGATCAACGGAATAAATATAAAACACTTGAACGGATTAAAATCAAATATAAATGAAAATGATCGAATATCAATATTCCCCCCAGTAGCAGGAGGATGAATGGAAAAGATAAAATGAGTATAGAAATAAGATTCTATGGAAATTTAAGGAAAAAAACATCTGATTTAGATGATGAAACCGGAACAATAGGGATAACAAAGCTTAAAGAAAACTTTGAAGATATATCTGAGGTATTGAAGAAATTCAAAATAAATGAAGAAGAAGTAAGTCACATTTTTCTAAATGGAGAATACTCTGATCCGAGCAGAAAGATAGAACAAGGGGATAGATTAGCCTTATTCTCCAAAGATATGGCCCTTCTATATAAGTGGTACTTCAAGCCAAAGAAATAGATCTGACT
Organism: uncultured Thermococci archaeon; assembly: GCA_964398955.1. Taxonomy (GTDB): domain Archaea; phylum Methanobacteriota_B; class Thermococci; order Thermococcales; family CAYNOZ01; genus CAYNOZ01. The sequence goes on from CAYNOZ010000048.1 coordinate 3,120, forward strand.
GCTTTTTGATGTATAGAAGGTAGAATTTCAACTAACTGCCAGTTAATTTTACGTTAAGAATTGGACTATTTAAAGATTAAAGCATTTATCCTCACGGCAAAATTGTTTTTCTGCTCTAAACTACTATAAAACTAAGAAATTTCAATAAAAGCTTTTTATAATTACAAAGTTTTGTATCAAGCTATTTTCTATTTTTTTAAATTTTTATACTATTTCAAGTATTTAAATTATGAATAATTAAGATTTCTTTAAGGTAAGGTTTTTTAAAAGGTGAGTTTACAACAAATTTGTATTTTGTACGTTTTTGGTTAGGTGGTTTTTATGAGTGATCGTAGGTATTGGACGGCAACTTTGTTTTTGTATATAATTGTTGATGGTATTACTACGCAGGCTAGAGGTGCTTTAGTTCCTACTTTTAAGGATGTTTTTCATGTTTCTGATAGTTTGCTGGGTTTAGTTTCTCCTGCTTTTAGTGTTGGGTATTTGATTACTTTGTTTGCTATTGGTATGAGGGCTGGAGACGTTGATATAAAGAAGTTCTTGTTATTGGGTACGGTTTTAACTCCTCTTGCAATGATATTTCTTGGGTTTTCGCCTGTTTTTTTCATGATTTTAGGTTCTATGTTTGTTAGAGGGCTTGCTACTGGTAGTGTTAGAGGTTTGGATAGGCCTATTCTTAGTCATTTGTATCCTAGTAGCAGGTCTAAGGTTTTTAATTTATTTGCTTTGTTTTGGGCTATTGGTGCTGCTTCAGGTCCTTTACTTGTGAATTTGTCTCTTTCATTTGGTAATTGGAGGCTTATATTTTACTTTTTGTTCGGTCTTTCGTTTTTCATTCCTTTCCTTGTTTGGAAGGCGGATTTACCGGATAATGTTAAAAATGAAAGGTCTATCTCGATAGAAGAGTTAAAAGAGTTTGTTAAGAGTCCTATAGTTATTTATATGATTGTTATAATCTTGTTAGATCTTGGGTTGGAGGCTAGTTTATTTACTTGGCTTCCGTACTATGCTAGTCAGTATTTCTCTAAATCAATGTCTAATGTTGTTTTATCAGTGTTTTTATCATCTTATATACCGGGGAGATATATTTACAGCGTTTTATCTGATCGAATGGATAATTTAAAGGTGATTTTGATTAGTGCAGCAATTAGCATCCCATTTACAGTAGTTGCTTTGGTATACTCTGAAGGAATTTTGATGCTGGTTAGTATATTCTTTGTAGGTCTTTTAATTTCTGGAATTATGCCAACTATTACGGCATGGGGTACAAATTATTTCCCTGAGAGAACAGGACCAATTAATGCTATAGGAATGGGTTCAATAACTGTAGGATACCTAATTTTCCCACCAATTATAGGAGTAGTTTCTGATTTCTATGGAATAAGCACAGCAATAAAGATTCCGATAGTAGCTCTGATAGGACTAGTTATATTTTTATCGTATCTTATGTTCAAAGATGTTGAGTAATTTCAGTCATTTTTTGGTTTTCCATCTAAAATTTATTTTTGGTTTGTTCTGATTTGAGTGGTATTTGGTTTTTGGTGATTTGGAGTGGTTTCTTCTATTTTGGGTTTTATTTATTATTTTTTGGTTTTTGATTTCTGGTTGTTTTTCGGGTTTTTGATAAGTTTGGTTCTTTTGGGTTGTTTGTTGTGTTTGGTCCACCCTATATGATGTCTTTGTAGGTTTTTTCCATACTTTGTTTTCGGGGTCTAGAACTTTAATGGTGCATCAGTGTTTTTTTAGATTTTCTTGTTCACTGGATTACTGGTTTAATGTGTTTTTAGTTATTTTGTTTTTTCTAGTATTTTCTCTCCTTTAAATAGTTTTATTCCTATTTTTATTAGTATTATATCCAAAGCTAAAAATATTGTCCCTAATATTAGTACTATTTTGTTGCTTAAGAATAGTAGTCCAACTGCTTCCATTATTACCATTGCTACGATTGGAAGTACTACAACTCCTGCAATTTGTTGAGCTTCTTGAAATCCTCTGGCTTTTGATGATACTATTACCGTTACTGCTAAACCGAAGAATGATATTGTTGGCGCTAAAAACAGTACTAGTAGTAGCCATAATGTATTCGGCAATAATATGTACCCAAAGAGTGGGTAAGCTAGTATATCCACTACTATCGTGTATAATACGAATCCTATTACAGCTATTAAAAACGAAGGGATGAATGCTGCTAATGATTTACCTAAAAAGAGTTCAGTATCGGTAATCGGTGCGAATAAAAGCCCTTCAATTGTTTTTTTCTCTTTTTCACCTGCAAATGAGTTTGCAGCCATTATACTACTAACCATCAAAGGAATTACCAGAAAAAGCGGGCCAAATAAGTAATTAACTAACAAATATATCATTAATTGAATCCTATCAAAACCAGATACAGTTAATTTGATGTTCTGCGGCATTGTGTCTATTATTTGATACAAATACTGATTTATTCCTGTAGGAATGGTAACAACTCTAGGTGAAATTATTATAAGAGCTGGGATTGCTACTAATATTACTAATGGAACTCCTACCATTGGTATCATCATTTGAGTGCTTTTACTAACTTCTGTAACATCTTTCTTCACAATACTCTTCAATGCCTTAGTATTCAACAGAATCACCACGAATTTCGAAATAAATATCTTCTAAGGAATGATCAACATCCTTAATGGAGTAAATACGACAATCTTTATCAACAAATAATTCCACTAAGTCCGGAGTACGATCCTCACCAACTATATCCACTTCAACAAGATCTAAATCATCACGACCCATAACACGGTCCTTATCGATTACTTCAACACGCTTGACCCAACTTAACTCATTTAATTCTTTTTCCAGAGATTTTCTCCAGTTCTTACAGATAATTTCCACTTCAGTTTCCGGCCAAAGTTTCTGCCTAAGCTCTTTAGGAGTTGAAACTTCAACAAGTTCTCCCTCATCTATTAACATTATCCTTGTGGCTAAAGCTTCTGCCACTCCTAAATTATGAGTACATAGAAACGTAGTTTTCTTCTGTTCCTTATTCAATTCCTTAATATAATTGATAACAGTTTTAGATGTTTCAGGGTCTAAACCTGTAGTTGGCTCATCTAAGAATAATATTTCAGGATCATGTAACAATGCCTTTGCTAAACTAAGCTTTTTCTTCATTCCAGTACTATAGGTTTCAACAGGATCATCTATATAATCACTTAATCCGAAGAAGGATGTGATTTCAGTAATTCTTTCTTCAGCTATCTTAGAATCTACTCCGTATAAATCTGAGTGAAACTCCAAATTATAAGTACCCGTTAAACGTTCATAAAGACTAAGAGACTCTGTTACAACACCTGATCTTTTCTGAATCTCTTTTGGATTATCTATTAAAGAATATCCCAAAACTTCCGCCTCTCCAAAAGTAGGATTAAGAACACCGTTAAGCAACCTCACAGTAGTAGTCTTACCAGCACCATTAGGACCAAGAAAAGCTACTATCTCTCCTTCACCAATTTCAAAATCCATATTCTTCACAGCAAACTCATCACCAAACTTCTTAGACAAATTCTCAGCCCTAACAGCATACCCCATACAAACCAACACCAATAATATATTACAACAAAAAATTGAAAACGAAATATAAAAGATTTCCCACAACAAAAACAAACCAAAGGATCAATCTTAAACAATAATTAAAAAGATTAAAAAACTTTTAATTTATTAAAATACTACATAATCAATTATTAACTTATTATTTGCTAAATTATATTTCTAGTTATAATATTATAGAAAGTCTTATTAATTACAAAAACATATCTAATATTAGGAATAAGGATTAAAATGAACATTAGAAGGTTGAAAGGAAATAAAAAACTATTATTTGGCATAGGAATTATTATATTAATATCAATACTAATTTTTGGCGTTAATTTAAAATTTGTTTCAAGTAGAACTAATGCAGATTCCTCTATTGCGATGTCCACGACTGGTAACTGGTCTGGTGTAAACTATAACGAGGATCTCTATTTATACTTAGAAGGAGAAAACGCAATAAAAAATAGAATGAAAGGATTATTAGTTACTGAACTGGAGAAAGAAGGATTTGAAGTTGTTTTAATTGATGATTTGTTAGATTCCTATGATAAACAAGTTCTAGCAGTTCAAGTGGAAAAGCGTAAAGGAAACTATAATCCTATAGCTATTAATTCTAATACAAGAACCATATTCGCCTATTCCAGCCAAGGAAGTGCAAAAGTTTTTAAAGAACTAGTAGAGAACTCAAAATACAGTGAAGATCTACCATTAATAGATTTCAGTGGAGAAAACACAGTAGGAATGTCAATGGCAGGATGGATAGAAATAAAAGACTCAACTAAAGGATTTATCACTTATAAAGGCTTTAAAACATTAATAGCTGAAAATTCCTCCCAAGAACTAATCAACAGATTCAAACACCAAGTAGAAAACTTAAACTAAATTAAAAGTACCTAAAAAACTCAAAACAAAACAATTTAAAACCTAAACCATTATTTCCAACAATTAATCATAAATTTGAAAACATGAAACAATTCCATCAAAAAAATGGATTGGTGTAAAATGAAAAATGAATTAAACTACATCAAAGGTGAAATGGGAAATAATGAAGTAATCTGCCTATACGGAGAAGAAATAACGGAAATCAAAAATTTAATCGATACAGGTCTAAAAATTCTGAAAAAACCCTACCTTAGAGGAGATCAATGCGTTTATTGCTTCAAGGATAAAGGAAAAATAAAAGTTAAGATAATTGACCGATCATTAGAAGATTTCTTTGAGATGTGCGGTGGATTTACGCAAGTATTCGGGAAGGCTCTTCTAGAATTCAAAAGTTTATCCGATTACTTTGAATTAGATATTGAAAGAAAAAATAAGATAGAAATTATAACTGATTCAGGGAAAAGCTTTGTAGAAATATATCGAAAAAATGATGAAATATTAAGCGATATGATGGCTTTTGCCAAGTTATCAAAGAAACAGGGCATCAAAAAAATAAGTATAAATGACGTTAAAGGATACAAAGTTGGTAAATATTTAGTTCTTAACGCAAATGATATAAAAAATTCTTACCAAAATTTTAACCCAGCCACCTTAGACAATGAATCTAAAAATATTTTAAAGGAATTACAAGAGGAATGGATTAAAAATTTTGCTTCGAACGAGAATTACTTCTATAATTTCTCTTTATACGATAAAAATGGGGAAGATAATAATTTAAGAGGGATCTTTCCTCATGGTATCTCTAAGAACAACCATATCGAACCTTCATGTGGTACAGGTTCAATAGCTATTTTCTTGTCATTACTGAATAAAGGGTATTTACCAGGAGAAGAACAACTAAAAATAGAAAGTGGTGGAGATAATACATTAGGTGGTCCGGATATAACGAAAATTAACTATAAACTGATTGAGGGTGACTTAATGGATTTAAAATTTAGTCACAGTAATGTAGAAATATTATCTAAGGGTAAAATTTTTCTTTGATTGATGGATTTGGTTTTATTATAATTGGTACTGTTTATATTGGTTTATGATTTTAGTTTATTTTTTATCGGTGGAAATTTATTTAAGCCTTGGTTCTTGTTGATCTAAGGTTTTTATGGTTAATTTAATAGCTGACATTACCGGTGCATTATTGGCTATGGTTGTTTACAGTCTTGTAATGTACATTTATTATATATGGAAGGATGTTCCTAAGAATATTAGAAGAAGTAGAGTGATGGTTTCAGCGTTAATATTTGGAGTTATGTATTTCATTGTGTTACTTATACTGGATATATCTTAGAATTTTATTAAAAACCTTTTAAATTTCTTATTATATTATATTATGTTTTCTTGTGAATTGTTAGTGGTGTGTATCATTTGATTAAAGAAGATAAAGATTTTAAAGTTTTAGCAATTATTTTACTGCTTATTGTTATATTTTGGATGGATTTTATTTTAAGTGATTTATTAAGTTCTTGGATTAGTAATAATTTGGTTAGGAACATTTTTTATCAATTTGTTAGAGTTTTCATTACTTTGGGGACATTATGGGGTTTTTTATACCTTACCTTGAATAAATCTATCTCCTACTACTATGTTAGAGATTTTCCATCTAAAATTGGTAGATGGATGTTTTTCGGTATAGTTCTTCCTATAATTATTATATTATCGTACTTTACCCTTGGTAGATTAACTTTTTTAGGGTTTAACCAGTTTTCGAATCAAATAATGTTGCTCAAATTGATTTATACTTTAATATTAGCTCTTTCAGCTAGTATTACTGAAGAATTTTTGTTTAGAGGATTTATTTACAGGCTTATTGAAGATCAATGGAATTATAAATACTCTATCGTATTACCTTCAATATTCTTCGGATTAGCACATGTTCAATACCTTGATTTACCCAATATTCTTTTAACTGGATTGTCAGGAACATTAGCAGGAACTTTATTCGCATTAATACTGCGTAAAACTAAGTCGATATGGAACTCTATCGGTATTCATTTTGCATGGAATTTAATGCTTATAGGACCATTAATTAAAATTAGTGTAGATAATGCATTGCTCAAGGAAGCAATATTACCTTTTAAAATAAATAGTTCAAATATTCTGTTGACGGGCACAGAATTTGGAGTGGAATCTTCAATAATATCCATTATAATTCTTTTAATAGCGAATATAATAGTTTTAAAATGGTTTTCATCGAAGTAATAAATTAATAGAAAAGAAAAAAGTAGTTAAAGATCATTGATTCAGCCTTAATCATTCATCAGCTATTCTGCTTTTTTAGGTTTTGAAAGCAATTTGTTCAAATCTTGGGGCTTCAATTTATTTTTATCAAGTTCTTCAGGATGAACTCTTTCGGATATTTCCATTATAAGCCCTCCAATCCAATTGAAGTAAATTCTCAAATCCTATCTTCTTATAATAAATCAAAGATAAAAACAAAGAACAGTTCGTAGGAGCCACCTGGCAAGCAACTCCGTTAAAATCCCTTTAAAATCCAAGGATGGACTTGAAAGGTGTTAAATTCATATATATGGGACTAATTGACATGAGGAAGTCAGAACTATATTCAGTTTGCCTCGGTCCCATATGATTAAACGACATAGTATTTGGTTAAAGTACATGTTTTTAAGGTTTTTGGTAAATTGAAGTATATAATAGAAAATATTCTAAAACATTAAAAAAATTTATAAAATATTTGATTTTCCTTACTAAAAAAATAGAAAATAGCTTAATTTTCGTATCAAATAATATAAAAGTATAAATTATTTATTAGATGGTTTTAAATTAATTAGAATATTTTAGAAAAGGTATTTCTTTTGTTAATTGATATTTATTATTGCAAATAATTTTTTTGTCTATTATTTTTAGTTTGGTAAGGTTTATAGCTCTATTTATTGGGATAAAGTTTGGCTTTGGGCTCGGATATTTGTTGAGAATATGGTTATTTTTTAGCATCATAATTTAATTAATTACTGTTAATTATTAACTTAGGTTTTTCCGAAAAATTAAGTGTTAGATCCTGATAACCATCAAAATTCCGATTTTTACCCAAAAATTACCTTAATTAATTACTGTTAATTATTAACTTTTATTTATTTTAACATGTGAGAGCCTGACGAGAAATGCAAAAAAATAGTTAATTATATTATGTTAGCCAATAACATAAAAATAGAGCAGATCCTCCAAATAGATACTACCAAAATTCACAAGATATAACTAATTAAAAAAAGTTATTAAACAACAATAAAATTATCGAAAAATGAAGGATTAAATTGAGAACAATTAACCCATCTTAAAAAACAGAAAAACACCCATAAAATAAAAATCAAAAATCAATCAAACAATCCAAACATCTTAAAAAAGAGGACGAAATAAAATCTTCAATTTCCTCTACTTTTATCCATCTATACTCAATACTTTCCCAATTCAATTTCACCTGAGGCTCCGACCTCAACTTCATAAGAACAGGAAAAGTAACCCAAACCCGATCACCATCTTCAACCTCAATCGGATCAGCAACAGCAACAGAAGAAACTTCATCAATATCAACACCAGTCTCCTCCTCAACCTCTTTATAAGCCTTCTCAATCAAGGGTTCAACTTCATCAAGAAAACCTGTAATCACACTCCATCTTTCTTGATAATTACTAACCTCTTTACTCCTCTTCAAAACCAAAATCTTATTTTCAAACTTCAAAAAAACAGCAACAGTAGGAACTCGCTCTGCATCCGAATAATTAATTCTACCATCCGATAGAAAAGGCAAATCTTCATAAGATCTCTCCACAATATCAGGTACTTCTTCTCCCTTCTCCATAAAAACCCACACAAAACTTTAAAACATACAAAACCTAAATCCGCATCAATATTACTATACATAATAAGAAACACGAACTTTTATTATTATCGGAATCTGATTGAAAGAAAATCTAGACTTAAATTTGTTAAAATCCTAAATAAAATGTTTACTTTAAATCAATTCAAAAATATTTAATCTATAATAAGGTAAGGGAGAGAACCCCACGGCTTGCCGTGGGGGTGAATCCCGTTAAACTTAAATA
>CAYNOZ010000049.1:0-11402 GCA_964398955.1 uncultured Thermococci archaeon
TTTTTATCGGTTAATAGTTTTTTAGTTTTGATTAATTAGTTTGTTGTTTGTTGTTTTGGTTTTTGTTGGGTTATTTTAGGGGGTATTTTTGCGAAAGTTTTATAAGTCTGTGTACAATAGTGTACATAAGGTAGTTTGAATACCGAATAAAAATATGAGGTGAGAAAAATATGAAGAAAACAAAACTAATAGCTACAATCTTAATCCTATTATTACTAGCACCAATCGTCAAATCTCAAGAACAGACCCAAGTAGATAAAGTAATAATAGCCTCAGAATCAAATTATCCTGACGCCTTAGTAAGTTCCTCAGTCTCGCAAAAACTAGGAATCCCCGTATTACTAACCGATGAAAATAAATTAAGTGATGAAACACTAAATAGCCTCAAAGAAATTTCGCCAGATCAGATTATTGTAGTAGGAGGTCCAGAAGTAATTGATTCATCTGTCATTCAAAAATTGAGAGATGAAGGGTACCAAACGAATAGATTATGGGGGATGTCTCGATACGGTACTGCTAACGAAATAATAAGTCATTTCTGGACTGAAGGAGTGAAAAAAGCTGTATTAGTTGAGAATAAATTTGGTGAAAGAACTGGAAATGTCCTAGGATTATCTAAAAATCTTGCAAATGGACATCCGATGATTCCAATACCTGATGGAGAAATTCCAGCAGAGACAATGGCTCTCCTAAATGATTTAGGAGTTGAAGAAGTAACATTTGTAGGTTCAGAATTATCAGAATCAATGGAATCCGATTTAGATAGTATTGGAGTTCAAATAAGAGAAAGAATACAAGCAAAAAATGAATCCCAATTACAAGAAAAGATAAGACAAAGGATAAGGGAAAGAATTAGCAACGAATCATTGATATTTGTAGCGGTAGGAGGATTTCATAACGTAATATCAGCTCCAAATCTGCCACAGTCTAAATCTTACTTAATATCAAACGAATCACAAATAACAGAAGCATTAGAAACAATAAACGAAAGGAACATTACAAAAATTAAGGTAGTCGGAGAACCAGATCTAGCAAACATAATTTCAGAAACCTTAAAAAATGAAACAGACGCAGAAATACAACTAATATCCTCAAGAGGAAAAAAAGCGTCACAAATAGCTGCAAACCTAACACAGCAGAATATGAACCAATTCTCCAATATGTTCCAAAGAAATCATGGAAACTGGACCCAACAACTAGAACAAAACCAAGAAAGACTACAAAACCAAGCAAACATAACCTTAAACCATATAAACGACTTAATAAGTGACTACAACGCCACACAACTAAATGAATCATTAAACCAAGCCCAAGAACTATACAACGAAGGAAAATACCTAGAAGCAAAAATCAGAGCAAAACAAATACAAAATGAAATAATGAAAAACCAATGGCAAAACGCTAAAGGAAACACAACAAGACTTAGAAACCTAGTCCAAGAAGAAACCAAAACCCTAGAACAAAAAACAAACAACCTAACCCAACTAAACAAAGAATTCGGAGACTATATGAAACAAAACATGACAGTACAACAAAGACTCGAAGTAATACAAACCTTCAAAAACAGAAGAATGAACCAAGTTAGATCCATAGTAGAAAACGCAACCCAAATGGGCTTAAACAACATGCAAAGACACGGAATTCGAAACACATTAAGAGAAATCGGAAGAGGACACGGACCATTCGGAAACCAAACAGAAAACCCAAGAAAGCAAAACCAAGGAGCAAACAATACACCAGGAAACCAAACTGGAAACCAACCAATAAATGAACAAGAAAACCCAGAAAACAAGGGAAAAAGAAACTCAAACGAAATAAAACAAAGAAACGAATGAAAACTTCAGTAATGTAAAGAACCAAAATAAGAACAAAAAACAATAAATATACTTAAATACTTTCTATTTTCTTTATTTAACCCAATTATTCAAAATATAATAAATATAATTTAGTTTTAGATTATTCAACGAGATTTTATTAAAACTTATTTAAAAATAATAATTGATCAATTAGCTTTGTAATTCTTAAAGTTAAACTAATTAAGATATATCTCAAAATTTCAAAAGTTAGATTCCTTATCTAAATGATTAGTAAAATTCAACAAAAATTTATGGAATTATAATTTTTTAATCAGAAATATTTGAATTTTTCTAATTAAAACTTCAATAAATTAAAAGACAAGATTAGGCTAGCGGTAATATTACTCGGTAAAATTTTTCTTTACACCTTCAATTTCTATAAAATTCTGATCAATTATTATTTAAATTCAAAATCATTATTTTACTACGAATAATAATTTCAGTTGAAGAAAATTTAAAGTGAGTAGTGATTTTTATGTTCATAACAGATGATGATGGGTGTATTGGGTGTAAGACTTGTGAGATGGTTTGTTCTGTACATCATGATGGTGTGATCAATCCTAAAAAGGCTAGAATTGGAGTGGAAGGTGAGTATGAGGATGGTTTCACGATCCATGCTTGTGTGAGGTGTGGGTTATGTGAAGAAGCCTGTCCTGAGGGTGCAATTTATAAGACTAATGGTTATTATCAGATTGATCCTGATTTATGTGATAATTGTTATGATTGTTTAGAGGCTTGTCCTCAGGATTGTATTTTTACTCATCCGGATCATGAAACTCCTGTTATCTGTGATTTCTGTAATGAGTGTGTAGAGGCTTGTCCAGTTGATGTGTTGGAGATAAAGGGGTTGGATGATGAGTGATAATGGTTATATGGGGAAAGGATTACGTATAAATCTTTCTAATAAGTCTTTTGTGGTTGAGGATTTTAGTGAGGAGGATCAGAGAAAGTTTATGGGTGGTCAGTTATTAGGTTCTAAAATTCTTTTTGAGGAATTAGATTCTAATGTTGATCCCTTGTCGGAGAATAATAAGTTGATTTTTGCTACTGGTCCTTTGACTGGTACTTTAACTCCTCTTTCCAGAGGCCATATGATTCTTTCTAAGTCTCCTTTGTCGAATGCTATTACTAAGTCTTCTTCTGGTGGTATGTTCGGTCCTGAGCTTAAGCATACTGGTTTCGATTATGTTGTGATTGAGGGGAGGGCTGAGGAAGCTGTTTATTTGTTGGTTAGTGATGATGAGGTTAAGTTTCGTGAGGCTGATGATCTTTGGGGTAAGTCTGTTATTGAGACTGAAGATTTGATTAAGAGCAGGGAGGATTCGGATATTCGTCATGCTTCTAGTAGGGAAGTGAAGGTGGCTTGTATTGGTCCTGCTGGTGAGAATTTAGTTAAGTTTGCTTCAATTATGAATGAGAAACATAATGCTGCGGCTAGGGGTGGTCTTGGAGCTGTTATGGGTTCTAAGAATTTGAAGGCTTTAGCTGTTCGTGGAACTAAGGATATTAAGGTTTCTGATATTGATAAGCTTCGTGAGTTTCGGTTTGATATTATTGAGGAGATGCAGGGTACTGAATTTGGTAGGAGTTTTTCTAAGTTTGGTACTACTGAGACAGTTCCTGCTGTTAACGATTTCGGCATTTTCCCTACCAAGAATTTTCAGGAGGGTCAGTCTGATGAGTATGATGAGAATTTTAATCCTTCTGAGATAAGTGAAGATTTTACCGTGAGAGAGAAAGGGTGTTATGGTTGTCCTATTCACTGTAATAAGGTAGTTGATGTGGATACTAGTGAAGGAGAACTTGTTACTGATCGGCAGGAATATGAAACATTCTTTTCTTTGGGATCAAATTGTGATAATTCATCTATTAAGGATAATATTTTGGCAGGTCATATTTGCAATGATTTAGGCATGGATACGATGTCTGCTGGAACTACGATCTCATTAGCTTTAGAGTTAGCGCAGAGAGATATTATTGATAAGAAGAGAGATGGAATGACTCTTGAATGGGGGGATAGTGAATTAATTCTTGAATTACTAAGAAAGATTGGTTATAGAGATGGTTTCGGTGATATTTTGGCGGAAGGTTCGATGAGGGCTGCTAAGATTCTTGGTAAAGATGCTGAAAAGTATTCTATGCAGGTTAAGGGAATGGAGATACCTGGATATGATCCTAGAGGAGCTAAAGGAATGGGTTTAACTTATGCTGTTTCCTCTAGAGGGGCCTGTCATAACTTTGCTTATACGATTAGAGATGAAATGTGGACTGGTGAGGCTGATAGATTTACTGAGAATGGTAAGGCTGATTTGGTTAAGGAATTATCTGATATTGATGCATTAGCTAATTCTGGTATTATATGTAAATTCCCTTTAGATCAGGCAATCTTTGAATGGGAGGAAATAAAAGAAGTACTTTACTACGTAACTGGTTATAAGTATTCAAAAGAAGAATTACAGGAAATAGGTGAAAGATCTATTAATATAGAAAGACTCTTTAATTACAGAGAAGGATTTACAAGAGAAGATGACACTTTACCTGATAGATTCCTAGAAGAAACATTAGAAGGACCTTCAAGTGATCAAACTGTGAACCTAGAAAAAATGTTAACAGAATACTACAAAATAAGAGGATGGAACTCAGATGGAACTCCAAAAGAATCCAAATTAAAGGAGTTGAACATAGGTCAACTACCCCACCTAATCAAAGATTAGGAAGGGGCTTGTTTATGGTGCTGCCAGACCATAGGGGCAATTTAATTATCTGTGCCTCAACACGGAAGTTTGATGTACAGGGACTTCCGCTAAGCCAGATACGGGGCTGGTTGACGGACAGCCCAACCCAGAGAGAACCCGCACATGGCAGAGTAGGGCAACCGCTTAAGTTCATAGCCCTCTAGTAAAGCTCAAAGGTCATTAGCCGTTTTCTCCCGCAAGGAAGTGACTTTAAACCGTTGGTGCTAATATAGTAGAGGAAATATTTAAAACTATGGAGACCACAATTCCTCCCCTACCTATCGAAGAGAGGAAAGGGTCTCCTTGAGGTGAAAAGATGAAATCAAAAGTTAATTACAAAAAAATAGATGTTCACAACCATATTTATCCTAAATCATATATAAAAGAATTGAAGAAGAGAAAATCAATTCCTAAGGTTGAAGAAGTGGAAGGAGAAGATAAATTCTATATTTTTCCAGAAAATATAACTAAAAGCGGAAGACCTCTTAATTCTAATTTCTATGATATAAATAAAAAAATTAAGATTATGGATACGGTAGGGATAGATAAAGCGGTAATAAGTCTTGGAAACCCATGGGTAGACTGTTACAACTCTGAAGATTCAGTAAAAATAGCTAAAAAAATGAATAACAAAATCCATGAACTAGTTAAAAAGTATCCTGAAAGATTGATCGGAATTGGAGTACTCCCATTAAAGAATGTAGAAGCAGCAATAGAAGAAATGAAAAGAATGATAGAAGATTTAAGCTTCAAGGGTTCTGTGATCGGTTCAAATATTGATGGAATGTACTTAGACGATCCCGAACTTGAAAAATTCTATGAAGAAGCAAACAAATTGAATTTCAATTTATATGTTCATCCAAGAGATCCGTATGGAATTAACTCACTTACAGGATACCAACATACTTTACCACTGAGCTTAGGATTTCCATTTGATACCACTTTGTCTTTATCAAGACTTATTTTAGGTGGTGTAATGGACAGATATCCTAATATTAACTTCATTGGTTCTCATGCAGGCGGTGCAATACCATACATAATGAATAGGATCGATCAGGCATCCGATTATAAGGAACTTGGATTGAAGAAAGAACCTAGCAGATATGTTAAAGAGGATATATACTTTGATACAATAATTTACGGTACTGATCAGTTAGATTTGCTCCATAAAATTTCTAGTGTAGATAAGATTTTGTTTGCTACAGATAATCCTTTCCCGATAACAGATATTGAGGAAATGATTGAACAAGTAGGAGGAATGGATTTGTCTGAAAATGAATTAAAAGATATTTTTTATGGAAATGCTGAGAAATTATTTAATATTTAATTTAGGTGGTTATATGGTTGAAGAATTTGATTTGGTAATAAAGAATGCTAGAATTAGGGAAGAAGATGAATTAAAGAATATTGGAGTGGATGAAGACAGAATTTCCATGATTAGTACTGAAGTAATGAGTGGTTCTGAAGAAATCGATGCTGAAGGCAAACTGGTTACTGAATCTTTCGTTGATCCCCATTTACATATGGATAAGGTATTTACTTTGCAGCAGGTAGGGGAAGATGCTTTGCAGATATATCAAGATGAAGAAAGTGGAATGGGTGGGGCAATGAGTGCTATAGATTTAGCTTCAAGAGTTAAAGAAGAATATGATGAAAGCTGGATCTATGAAAATGCTGAGGAGGCTTTGAAGCTAGGGATTAAACATGGTGTGCTTCATCATAGAGCTTTCGTTGATGTTGATATGAAAGGAAAATTAGAGGGGATGAAAGCATTATTAAAGCTTAGAGATGAGTATGAAGGTATTGTAGATCTTAAAGTAGTTGCATTTCCACAGGATGGGTTGATAAAGGAGCCTGGCGCTGAAGAATTAATAGAAGAATCCCTTGAAATGGGTGCGGACGTTGTAGGTGGAATACCTTGGATTGAGCATACAGATAAGGAAGCGAAGGAACATATTGATAAGATGTTTGACTTAGCTACGGAGTATGATAAAGATATTGCAATGTTAACAGATGATGCCGGTGATCCTACCCTCAGGACAACTGAAATGCTAGCTGAAAAAGCTTTAGAGGAAAATTGGGAAGGAAGAGTTACCGCCTGTCATGCCCGTGCTATGGAAAAATATCCTGACCCCTACTTTGATCGGTTAACTGGTCTATTGAACAGGGCTAACTTAAGTATAGTGTCGGATCCACAAACAGGCCCCTTACATGCAAGGATCGATGAACTGATGGATAAGGGAATAAATGTGGCTTTAGGCCAGGATGATATATCAGACGCTTACTACCCGTATGGCGTAAATAGTATGATAGAAGTAGCATTCTTGGTTTCTCATCTTACGTGGAAAACAACAGCAGCTGAAATGAAGCAATTGTATGATATGATTACGGTGAATGCAGCGAAGGATTTGAATGTTGAGAATTATGGATTGAAAGAAGGGAATGAGGCGAATTTGGTTGTTTTAAATACTGAGAATGAGTTTGAGGCTTTAAGGAATCAGGATGTTCCTAGGTATGTTATAAGTAGTGGTCAAATAGTAGCTGAGAATGAATTTAAAACTAGTTTTAAAATTTAGATTTGATTTTTTTCTTTTTTTAAGTCATTTTTGTTGATTTTTATTATTTTCTGTTTTGTTCTGTGGTATCCAGCAAGATATATTAACTTTTTTTACGATATGTTGTAAAAAGATTTTTAAGTCAAATATGTATAACAAACAAAGGAAATCCAAGAAACCATAAACTAAACCTATTCACATAAAATTCATCTAAACACCACATACAAAAAATAAGGAATTGATAAATATGAAAAAAAGAATAGCAGCCATATTAATAACAATTCTAGTTCTAGGATTCATATCATATTCATTCGTAGCATATAAAACAAGCCCTACACCCGAAGAAAATGAAAAAATAACTATAACAGACCACGCAGGAAGAGAAGTTGAAATACCGAAAAAAGTAGATGAAATCGTAGCAACAGGACCAGGAGCGCTAAGATATATAGCCTACCTAAACGCAACAAACAAAGTAGTGGGAATAGAACAACATGAAAAAACCTGGGCAAAAAAACTACCATACAATACTGCAAACCCAGAATTAAGAGAACTACCATCAATAGGACCACCATTCGGAGGAGACCCATCACTAATAACAGAAATAGATCCAGACATAATATTCTGGAGATTCGCAAACAAAAAAGAAGCAAACTCCCTACAACAAAAAACAGACATCCCAGTAATCGTACTAAGCAGCGGCGGACCTAACGGGTTCTGGAAAAACAACACATTCTCCAAATCCCTGAACCTAATGGGAAAAATACTGAACAAAGAACAAAGAGCAAAAGAAATAATAAAATACATGAATAAAACAATCGAAGATCTTGAACAAAGAACCAAAAACATACCTGAAACCGAAAAAGAACCAGTATACATAGGAGCCGTTAGCTGGGGAAAATCAACAAAAGGAATTACCTCAACAATGCCCAAATACCCACCATTCCAATTCCTAAACGCTAACAATGTCGCAGGAAACATAGGCAAAAGACATGCCTCAATAAGCAGTGAAATGATAATACAATGGAACCCAACCAAAATCTTCATGGACAGAGCAGGATATAACACAGCCTCAAAAGAAATAAAATCAAATACATACAACACAGTCAAGGCAATAAAAAACGACGAAATATACCTAGTATGGCCATATCACGACTACGAAATTAACTTAGGATTAGTACTAACCGATTCCTATTACATAGGAAAAGTAATTTACCCAGATCAATTCAAAGATGTTGAAATAAAACAGAAATCAAATGAAATCTTCCAAAAACTATTCGGAACAAAGCTACATAAAGAAATGGTAGAAAACTACGGAGAACTAGAAAAAATTAAACAAAATTAAAGGATTAACCGGATGATAAGATGATAAGAAAAACCGATTACAATTTAGACTTATATGAAGACTTAGTAAAAGAACTGAAAGAAAACAACGAACAAGTAAAAGACGTGATAGTAGGATTACACGGTGTTTACGTAGAAAGCAAAAATTCTGGAATAAGCCTTCGATATGGAGGAAGAGACCATTCAAACATCAGAGATGTAACGAATTTAACTAATAAAACCGCATTAGAACTATCCGAATATCTTAAATCATGGAACTTCAATGAAGCAAGCATAGGATTAGCCGCTCTCAACTCAATAACAGAACCAAAAGGAGAAGAATTAAATGCATTCGACTTCGTAGATAAAAAAATATCAAAAAATGATGATATAGGAGTGATAGGGCACTTCCCATGGGTTGAAAGAACTAACACAAAAGCCAATGTACATGTACTTGAAAGAAATCCCAGCGGAACAGATTATCCTGACACAGCAGCAGATTACATCCTCCCGGAATGTGATATGGTCCTAGTTACAGGATCCTCTCTAGTTAACAAAACCCTCCCAAAAATATTAGAATTATCGAAAGAAGCTTACACAATAGTTCTAGGCCCATCAACCCCCTTCTCCGAAGTATTATTCGACTATGGAGTAGATGCAATAGCAGGCGCTAAAACAATAAATAATGAAGGATTGAAAATCGGTATAAAGGAAGGTTCCAAAATCTGCAATCTACACGACAATCTAAAGTTCCTAATGAAAGTTAAAAAGTGAGGTAAAAAAATGACAATAGAACCAGAAGAAGCCAGAAAAAAAATTTTAGAAGTAGTAAAACCAGTAAAAAAAACAGAAAAAATAGATATCGATAAATCTATAGGCCGAGTAACAAGTAAAGAAGTAAAATCAGATATTGATTATCCCAAATATGATAAATCAATGAGAGATGGATATGCAATAAGAAAAAAAGACCTAAAAAACACTAAAGAATTCAAAGAAGTAAAAAAAGATCATATCACTGAAAATGAAGCAAAATGGGTTGGAACAGGAAAAAAAATACCTGAAGGAGCAGATACTTTAGTAATGGTGGAAGAAACAAATAAAAAAGATCAAAAAATTATAATAAAAAATAAAGAATTACCAAAAACCAATATAATACCAAAAGGCAGCACCATAAAGAAAGGAAAGAAAATAATCTCAAAAAATACTCAAATTAACGAACTAAACATAGGAACATTGCCAACAATCGAAAAAACAAAGATCAAAGTATATAAAAAGTCAGAAATAGGGATAATAGCAACAGGAAAAGAAATAACAGACAAAAATGACGTAAACACAAGAACAATAACAGGCATAATAAACCAGAATAATGGAAAAACAACCAACACAAGAATTGAAGACGACCTAAAAAAGCTTGAAGAACAAATCCAAAAATACAAAGACCTAGACCTAATAATAACAATAGGAGGAACATCAAAAGGAAGAAAAGACATCACAGAACAAGCAATTAAAAACACAGGCACACTGATCTTCAACCAAGTACAAACAAAACCAGGAAAAACATTCACATTCGGAAAAATAAACAAAACACCAATACTATCACTATCAGGAACCCCAACACCATCCCTAATACAAACCTACACCTACCTAAGACCAGCACTAAGAAAACTAAACCACCTAAAACAAATCAAACCACAAAAATTAATATCAGAAACAACAATAACAAAAAAAGAACATAGAGTACTAACAAAAGGAACAAAAAACCTACTACCAGCAAAACAAACACAAAAAAACAAAATAAAACCAATATTCGGAAACTACATGACATCACTACCATTCCAAAAAGCAACACACCTAATTCAGCTAGATAAAAACAAAAATAAAATCAAAAAACACGAAAAACTCAAAGCAACACCCCTAAAAAAACAATACAAATAAAAAAGAGCTGATAAAATCACAATAACAAAAGAATTCATCAACGTCTCCAAAAACAAATTCACACCAATATACAAAGAAATAGCAAACATCCTAACCAAAGAAATACAAAAAAACTATAACTGCCTTGATATAGGAACAGGACTAGGATTACTCCCACTATACCTAGAAAAAAACCATCAAAAACAAAACAACTTCAAAATAAACATCTACGCACTAGACAAACAAAATTTCCCCGAAAATAATGGAATAAAAACTCGAAAAACACAAATAAAACTAATAAAAGGAAACGTACACAACCTACCACTAAAGAACTCATCCATAGACCTAATATTCAGCAGAGGATCAATACCCTTCTGGAAAAACCACACCAAAGCCTTCAATGAAATAAACAGAATACACAAAAACCACGGAAAACTTTTGATAGGAGGAGGACTCGGATTCACCGAAAAAACAAGACAAAAAGTACTAAAATCAATGTCAAAACAAAACAAAAAAAACAAACCAAAAATAAACGAACAAAAAATAACAAAACAAATAAAACAAAGCAACCTAAAAAACTACCAAATAAAAAAAGGAGACTTCGGGTACTGGGTAACAAAAAACCTTAAACTAAACCTAAAAAATAATCCACACTTCAACAAAACAAAAAACCCACTAAAAATTCAAAAACAATAAAAAACAGTTAAAAAACAAAAATCTCACTATTTAACCACAAATCTATTTCCGACTTTTCTCAACTAAATTTAATTTAAACTAATTAAATAAAACCTACTCAAATAATACATATAATTAGAGAAAAAATTAACAAAACCAAAAGTAATATATTATAAGATTTATAATTACATATAAGAAAATATCTTAAATAAGAATTGTGATTTAAGTCAACTACCCCGCCCTAAAGGAAGGGGCTTGTTTATGGTGCTGCCAGACCATAGGGGCAATTTAATTATCTGTGCCTTAACACGGTAGTTTGATGTACAGGGACTTCCGCTAAGCCAGAT
>CAYNOZ010000050.1:0-11235 GCA_964398955.1 uncultured Thermococci archaeon
TTCCCTTTGGTCCTAGTGTGGTTCTGATTGTTTCCCCTACTACTTTTCCTGCTTGAATATTCATTGATAAGGCATCTCTACCTTTCTGTCTCTCTGAATCTTCTCCTAATACTAAAATAGGTTGTCCACCCATTTGTCCTAATTGTGGCATAATTAATTACCTCTATACTTTCGGTATTAATAAGGTTATATATAAAATTTTTGGTTAAGTCAATATCCCAAAACCTCACAAACCCAAATAAAAAAACCATAAAACCGAACAAAAAACCAAAAAACATAAAAAACCAATAAAAAACAATACAAATCCTTTAAAAAACCTTAAAAACCTAAATAAACAACTGAAACAATAACATACAAATAAAAAAAGGATAAAAAATACCTTAAATTTCCAAAGGAAATACTTAAAATCAAAGCAAAATTCTTAATAATTATAGAAGAAGGTTGTTTTTGGAGGAAAGATTAATGGAATATTTTGGAACTGCTGGGATAAGAGGACCAATAGAAAACAAAGTTACACCTGATTTAGCATTAAAAGTAGGAAAAGCATTAGGAACCTACGTAAACGGAAATGGAAAATCGCGCGTGGTAGTAGGAATGGATGCACGAACATCAGGGGATATGATAAAAAGTTCTCTGAAATCCGGACTAATGTATTCCGGAGTAGATGTAAGGGATGTAGACATAACCACAACACCGGCCCTAGCCTTTCTAACCTATAGAATGGGGGACTCCGGAGTAATGATAACCGCATCACATAACCCACCAACAGATAATGGAATAAAAATCTTCAATAGCAACGGTAAAGAATACTTCCTTCATCAAGAAAAAAAACTTGAAGAAATAATAAAAAACCAAGACTTTGAAAGAGCAAAATGGGATAAAGTAGGCTCAAAAAAACGAATAGAAGCCGGAGATCTCTATCAAGCCCACGTCAACAGATACGTAGACCATGAAACAGATAAAAAAATCCTTTTAGATTGTGCAAGCGGACCCGGATCACTAATAACTCCTTACGTTCTCAGAGACATGGGATGTGAAGTAGTTTCCATAAACTCACACCTAGATGGACACTTCCCAGGAAGAAAACCGGAACCAAGACCTGAAAATATAAAACATATGTCCCCCGTAGTACAGGACATCAATGCAGACCTAGGAATCGCACATGACGGAGATGCTGATCGAATAGCGGTAGTAGATGAAAATGGTGAAGTAGTAACTGAAGACACATTAATAGCTCTACTAGGCGGATATTACGTTGAAGAAAACGAAGGCGGAACCGTCTTAACAACTATAAACACATCATTCAGAATAGATGAATACGTAAAAGAGAGAGGAGGAAGAGTAGAAAGACACGAACTCGGCAAATTACATGAAAAACTTCAAAAACCAGACGTAGTATTCGCAGCAGAACCATGGAAATTCATACACCCAGAATTTGGACCATGGATAGATAGTGCAGTATCATCAGGAATACTACTAAAACTATTAGACCTCAAAGATAAAACAATGTCAGAACTCAAAGATGAAGTATCAGACCTACCAATAAGAAAAGAAAATATACTATGTAAAGACTGTGACAAAGAAAAAATAGTGCGAAAAGCTACAACCGAACTAAGAAAAGAATTCAAAGACCAAATAAAAGACGAAATAACCGTATCCGGAATCAGACTAAACCTAGAAGATGGATCATGGATTTTACTCCGACCATCAGGAACAGAACCAAAGATAAGATTATTTGTTGAAGGAAGAGATAAAAAAAGACTAGAAACTCTATTCGAAAACTCTTACAATATAGTAAAAGAAAAAATGGAGGCAAAATAACAAATGCTAGTAATATCACAGAAAGAATTTGACAAAATAATGAAACAAGTAAAAGAAGAAGAACCAATTGAAGCATGCGGAGTTTTAGCGGGAAAAAAAGCAGATGACAGAAGAAGAGTTACTAAAATTTATAAATCAACTAATGTCCTAGAATCAAAACACAGATATCAAATAGATCCTGATGAACTGATGGAAATTTACCAAAAGATCGACAAAAAAGACTTAGAAGTAGTAGGGATCTACCATAGCCATCCCTCATCGCCAACCCCATCCCAAATTGATAAAGAAAAAGCAGTATATCCAGAAGTTTCTTACCTAATCATTTCATTACCCGAATACGAATATGCATCCTATTACTTAGAGGATGATGAATTTCAAAAAGAAGAATTATTAATACAGAAGGATTAATTCTCTGGAGGATTCAATAGTTCTTTATTTATAAATAATAGATTCAAGGGCTCTCTCATCAAAGGAAGTAATAAGCTTTTATGGATTTTAGTTCTTAATTTTCATTAGTTTTGAGTCGTGGTATCCTACGATTACTTTGATGTATTTGAACATATTGTCTATTTTTTCTTTTCCTGTGTCTATTCTTAGTCTTTTGAGATTTTTTATTTTGTCTAATGTTGATATTACTTTAATATTATCTTTTCCAACTGTTTCTATGATTTTTGGGCTTATTTGCTGGTTTCCTCTTCCTAAAATGTATCCTTGACCCCCTATTGGGCTTATAATGATTTTTATGTTTTTTTCACCGTTTAGAAGTTTAAGAATTTCTTGCTCTCTTAGGTCTTTATGGATTGAGTTTATTTCACCTTTTTTGAATTTAACAAGATCAACACCGAGCAAGGTAGGGTTTATTCCAAGATCTTTCTTTACTTTTCCTACTGTAGTTCCAGGACCTAATATTAAGATTTCATCGTCTTCTATATTTTCAATGATCCTTTTGGATATCATTTCTTTTTCTTTGCTATCGTTTACTTCTATTGTGTTCTTACTACCTGGTATCCTTGCAGGTTCGTATGGAACCTTAGCATAACCATATATATTTAGATTAAATTCGTCTTTTCGGAAAGAATCTTCATCTATATCAACTATTTCTAGTTCCTTTAAATCTATTTTATTTTTTATGTATTTTGAAATTATTTGAGCTCCATTTTTTGGATCTGAGGAGAATACTGAACTATATACCTTTACACCTGAGGGGATTCCAAGTATGGGAATTTCTTTATTTACCGCTTTATGGATGTCTCTAGCTGTTCCGTCCCCTCCGACAAAGACTAAAATGTCTACTTTGTCTTTTAATTTTTTAGCAAATTTTATAGTGTCTTCTGGTTTTGATTTAGGTAATTTGAAGAGTCCGTAGTTCTTTAATTCAAAGTTTTCTTTTCTGAAAATGTTTTCGTATTTTAGGGATTTTTTGTTTATTTCTTCTATTATATCTGTTCCCATTGGTCCTGGACCAGGAAATAAAGTTATTGTATCTAAATTTTGGTTTTTTAGAGAATTTAAAAATTTTTTTGCTCTATCTTTCGAAACAGGAAAAGCTCCTCTCTCTATTGCCTCTTTTAAAACTCCGTCTGTTCCTTTCAGACCTACCTTACCCCCCATACCTGCAATCGGGTTAACTAAAAATCCTATCTTCATTTTACCTACCGATTCGAAAACTTTTCCTTATCAAATTTAGTTCTTATTTTTTGTTAGTTCTTCTATTATTTTTTCGTTGATGTTTTTGTTGCCGGCTATTACGAAGGGTTCGTCTTCTATTTCTTCTCCTTTGAGGTTTGTTACTTTTCCTCCTGCTTCTTTTACTAGTAGTATTCCGGCGGCTATGTCCCATGGGTTCATTTTCATTTCCCAGTATCCATCGAATACTCCTTTTGCTACTTGTGTTAGTTCGTAGGCGGCTGTACCTATTCTTCGTATTCCTCCTATTTTTTTGATCATGTTCTTGAAGTTATCTACGTTGTCTTTTTCACTTATTTTTCTATCGTATGGAAATCCGGTTGCTAAGATTGCTTTATTTAGATTCTTGCAGTTTGATACTTTGATTGGGTTTCCGTTCATGTAAGCTCCTTGTCCTCGTATAGCTGTATAGGTTTCATTGAATGTGGGGACGTGTATTGCACCAATTTTTACTTTTTCTCTGTGTTTGAGGGCTATGGATATGCAGTAGATTGGGAATTTGTGTGCATAATTTATTGTTCCATCAATGGGGTCTATTATCCATTTGAATTCTGAGTCTGTTTCTTTAGAGCTTTTTTCTTCGGCTAGGATTGAGTGTTCTGGATATTCTTTTTTTATATGGTTGGTTATAATTTCTTCTGATTTTTCGTCTATTTCGGTTACTAAATCGATTTCTGTGTCTTTTGATTTGATGCTTATTTTAGAGTTTATTTTTTCTTTTTGGTATTTTCCTGCTTCTTTTGACCATTTTTTGGCTTTTTTTAGGAATTTTTGTTTTTTGTTATGGTTTAGTTTTTCCATTGTTCTACCTAGGTTTTAGTCTTTTTTGATCAAAAAAATTTTTTGGATGAGGGTTTGGTTTTGGTTTTTTGAGTTTTCTAGGTTTTTGGTGGGTGGGTTTTGCCGGGTTTAAAAAACCTTTAAAAACCTCATTTATAAATGAGTGTGGGGATACCTTGTCTGAAATAGAAGTTGAAGTAGAAAATGTGGTTGCCTCAGCTACGATTGAGAATGATTTGGATTTAAATAGAATAGCTGAGCTTTTTGATAATATTGAATACAATCCTGAACAATTTCCTGGACTTATTTACAGGCTTCAAGATCCAAAAACTGCTACATTAGTTTTTAGTTCCGGAAAGATGGTATGTACCGGAAGCTTATCTCCAAGTGAAGCTAAAAAAGCAATAAATAAAATAGTTGAAGACTTTAGAGAACAAAATATAGAAATAACAGGCGAACCGAAAATTGAAATACAGAATGTAGTAGCCTCATCCGATCTAGGATCAAAATTAAATCTCGATGCAATCGCCATGGCACTACCACAATGTGAATACGAACCAGAACAATTCCCAGGACTAGTATACAGAGTAAAAGAACCAAGAGTAGTAATACTACTATTCACATCCGGAAAAATAGTATGTACTGGAGCAAAAAGTGAAAAAGACATTCACAGAGGAATTGAAAAAATAATAGAAAAACTAGATAAATACGACCTATTAGGAGTCTAAGATGAATG
This sequence comes from uncultured Thermococci archaeon, assembly GCA_964398955.1. Classification (GTDB taxonomy): domain Archaea; phylum Methanobacteriota_B; class Thermococci; order Thermococcales; family CAYNOZ01; genus CAYNOZ01. The sequence continues at coordinate 5,024 of CAYNOZ010000050.1, forward strand.
AATATGATGGACCTATAACTGACAACCATATCCATGTAGATCCCTACAACGGCCGAGGTCCCGTAGAAACAGCGAAAAGATTTCAAAGGGCCGGCGGGACCTGCATGATAGTAATTCACAAACTATCAAAGCACTACAATATTGAGATCTCAAGTGCAGAAGATTTAAAGAGAAGCATGGAAAAAACAGTCGAATTTTCAGAAGAAATAAATAAAGAAACATCTGTCCAGGCATACCCGATAGTAGGGGTACACCCAGCGGAGGTAGTTGAATTACAGGAAAAATATGGAACCAGTAAAACCACCGATATGGTCAAAGAGGCATTAGATCACGCCTCCGAAATGTATGAAGAAAATAAGATCGTTGGTATAGGTGAAATCGGTAGGCCTCACTATGAAGTCTCTGATGAGCAATGGGAGTTATCCATAGAAATGATGAAGTACGGAATGAAATTGGCTGCGAAAAAAGATTTCCCAGTTCAATTACACACTGAAAGCATGGAAGAAGAAGGTATTTTAGAGATTGGTGAAATAGCTGATGAAGTCGGTCTCAGCAAAGTTATCAAACATTTTTCACCCCCTTTTGTTAATGTAAGTGAAGAGGCAGGAGTTTTCCCATCTATTTTAGCGAAGGAAGAGAATATCGATAAGGCTCTAGGTGAAGGTACTAGGTTTTTAATGGAGACTGATTATCTGGATGATTTGGATAGACCTGGTGCTGTTTTAGGAGCTAAGAATGTGCCGAGCAAAACAAAGTCTTTGGTTAGTGAAGGTGTGATGAACGAGGAAGAAGCGTATATTGTTCATAAAGAGAATGTTGAAAGTCTTTATGGTGTTGAGTTGGAGTAATTTTTGTTTCTTTTTTTGTTGAATACTTTTGTTTACGGTTTGGGGGGTTTCTGTTTTCTGGTTTGTTGTAGGTTTCTTTTCTTCGAAAGTTTTTTAAAAGTCATAACCGAACAACAATTCGGATGAGGGATATTATCGTTCGTTAGGTGAGGTCCATGAAAAGAAAAAACAAATTAATACTAGCAACCTCATGGTTCTTAATCATAATAATAATGAATTACACAATCCCTTACACCATTTTAGAGAATGTAGAAAAATTTAAAGGAGCTTTTCTCTTCTGGTCACTATTATCCATAGTAGCAATAATTTCCATGTTCGTACTAATGTCCCGATGGAGGCTAAAAAATGAATGAAATATTCGTCTACATCACAGTCGCAATATACCTACTACTCGGCACCATCATAGCATACTTAGCAAGAGAAGGTATAGGGCAAAGCATAGGCGATTATTTCATTGGGGGCAGAAATATAGGGGGAGTTGTATCCGCCTTAACATACAGTGCAACCACATACAGTGCATTCATGATGGTTGGTTTAGTTGGACTAGCTTATAGAGGTGGAGTTGGAGCCTTAGGATTCGAACTCACTTACCTCACGGGATTAGTACTAACCCTATTCTTCGGACCAAGGTTCTGGATAGCTGGTAAGAACAATGATTACATCACTCCAAATGAATTATTAGGGGATAGATATGAAAGTGAGTCTGTAGCCATCGTATCGGGTATAGTATACCTATTTTTCCTTATACCTTATGCCTCCGCTCAAATAATGGGGATAGGGTATATATTAAGCGGTATTACAGAAGGTAGTTTAACTTTTATGTCTGCAATAGTTATAGCAGCGATAATAGCTATTATTTGGGCTTTGATGGCGGGAATGAAATCTGTAGCATGGACAGATGCTATACAATCAGCGATCATGCTGACTTCAGCTTTTTTAGTGCTAATATTCGCCGTTCAAAGAGGATTCGGAGGATTTGGAAACTTTTTTTCGCAAATAGAAACTAATCTCTCCTCAGCATTAACCGTGGAAACTGGAATGTTTAACTTTAAAACTTTTCTCGGTTTAACGATCCCATGGTTCTTCTTTTCAATATCGAATCCTCAGGTGAGTCAGAGATTATTCATACCAGATTCTTTAAGAAGTCTTAGGAAGATGATTGCAGGTTTTCTTGTTTTCGGTTTTATATACACGATTATAACTGTTTTATGGGGTTTTTATGCAAGAATTAAGTTTCCTGGTCTTTTGAATCCGGATAGAGCTACTGCTCAGATTCTTTCATCGGGAGTGATTCCGGATGTTTTAGCATTAATAGTTATGGTAGGCATATTAGCTGCTGCCATTTCCACAATAGATTCTATAGTTCTAAGTTTGTCCTCTATTACTTCAAGGGATATAGTAAGAAATTTAGCTGGTAAAAGAGAAATACATATAAGCGATGATAAACAATTAGGAATCGGTAAGATTATAATTCCTATTCTAACATTAATTTCATTAGCTTTCGCAAGTTTGCAATTAGATCTTATTTCATTGTTATCGGTGTCGGCTTCAGCTGGATTACTCGTAACGGTACCTCCTATAGTTGGTGCGTTCTTTTGGAGGAAGGGTACTTCTGAGGGAAGTTTAGCGGGTATGATTCTTGGTTCAGTTACTACAGGTTATTTATATCTTTCCGGTACTAATTTTTTAGGTTTTCTTCCAGGTGTTTGGAGTGCAGTGGTTAGTACTTCGGTATTTATTTTAGTTAGCTTGGTGACTGAGTCTCCTGATAGGGCTGATTCGTTTATCGATAATTTGAATGAGGAGTTGGAAGACTTTAATATTATTTAGATGTTTTTGTCATAGTTTTTCATTTAGAAGTTGGAATACTTTTGTTGCATCTTTTTCATCGATTATTATGTGGGTGTCTTCTCGGCATGATATGAATTCTGTTACGTTGATTCCTCGGCCGTCTAGAAGTGATAGTATGTAGGATATTACTCCTGATGTGTCTTCTAGTTCTTCTGGGCTTTTTAGAGTTATCATTACTTGGTTTTCAACGGTTTCTCCTCTGCATTCTTTTTCTCCTTCCTGTATTAATGTGTATCCGTGTTTTGTTTTGGCATATATGTCTGATTCATGTTTTTCTTTTGATTTACATATTTTTACGTTATTTTTTAGTTCTATATTTGTTTGTGACAGTATTTTTAGTACGTTTTCTTCATGTTCTTTCCTTTTTTTTCTTATTTCTTCAGAAAGCCTTCTTAAAGCCATTTTAATAGCTTCAAAGCTTCCATTCACGTTACCTTGTATTTTTCGTGCTAATGCAGAGTAATTTACAATGTCTTGCCCTAGTGCCTCTTGGATGTACGGTCTTCTTTCTACATATTGTTGAACTTTTTCTGCGACTGACATAATATCAATATGTATTATTTAGAACACTTTATAATTTTTTCGACAGAAATATGTCAAAAACTATATATGGTGTTAAAATTCACCAATTCATGGTGAAATAATGCAAATAGAATCAATTAAATCTCAAACTGAAAAAATATCAAGCTACGAAGCAAAAAAATCAGAAGTAGACAAAGCAGTACTACTATTCTCAGGAGGATTAGACACCTCAGTAATGGTAAAATACATACAAGACAAATACGAAGCAGACGTAGCAACCCTCACAATAGACATAGGACAACCAGGAATAAACCTTGAAAAAGTAAAACAAAAAGCAAAAAACCTAGGAGCAACAGAAGCCTTCGTAGTAGACCTAAAAGAAGAATTCGCAAACAACTACATAACAAAAGCAATCAAAGCAAACGCCCTCTACCAAGACAAATACCCACTAAGCACAGCAATAGCACGATACCTGAAAGTAAAAAAAGCAGTAGAAATAGCAAAAAAAGTAAACGCAGACGCAATAGCCCACGGAAGCACAGGAAAAGGAAACGACCAAGTAAGATTCGACTCAGCAATACAAGCAGTAGCACCAAACATAAAAGTCCTAGCACCAGTACGAGAATGGGGAATGACAAGAGACAAAGAACTAAAATACGCAAAAAAACACAACATACCAGTAGAAGCAACCTCAGAAAAACCATACTCCACCGACGAAAACCTATGGGGAAAAAGCTCAGAATGCGGACCACTAGAAAACCCAGCAAAAGAACCACCAGAAAACGTATTCGAAGTAGTCACCATACCAGAAAAAGCACCCAACGAACCAGAATACATAGACATAAAATTCAAAAACGGAATACCAACCGCCCTAAACGGACAAAAAATGGAACTAACACAACTAATCAAAAAAACCAACCAAATCGCCGGAAAAAACGGAGTAGGAATAATAGACATGACAGAAGACAGAGTAGTAGGACTCAAATCCCGAGAAATATACGAATGCCCAGCAGCAGTAACCATACTAAAAGCCCACGAATCACTACAAAAATACTGCTCAACAAAACACGAAAACAGCTTCAAAAACAAAGTAGAACAAAAATGGGAAGAAATGGCATACTCAGGACTATGGTTCGACCCACTAATGGACCACCTAAACCAATTCCTAGACAGCATCAACAAACAAATCAACGGAAAAGTAACAATAAAACTATACAAAGGATCAGCACAAGTAGTAGGCCGATCATCACCAAACGCACTATACGACAAAGACCTAGCAACCTACGAAGAAGGAGAAACCTTCAACCAAAAAGCATCCCCAGGATTCATAGAACTATGGAACCTACAAACAAAACTAGCAAACGAAATAGGAAAAAAATCAAACAAATAAAACAAAAAAAGAAACAAAAATACAAAAAACTAAAAATTTTCCTACCCTCCTATCCTTTAAATTTCTTAAATCATAAACTCTCAGAATCCTACAAACTTATTATTCAAAAAAAAATGGATTGAAGACATTCAAACTAATTGATTAATTTACATCAAGGTGGTTCTATGAAATTATGGGAAACTGATAAAACTGAAACAGAGGAAATTGTGGAGAATTATACAGCATCCGAAGACGTTCAGCTGGATCAAAAACTAGTTCAAGATGATATAATCGGAAATATCGCACATACACAAATGCTGTACGAAGAAGGTTTCTTAAATAAAAAAGAGTTATCCAAGATTCACTCTTCACTTCTAGAATTACTTGATTCAGATCTAAAAATCACTCCGGAAGATGAAGATGTGCATAGCAAGATTGAAAATTTAGTCACCAAGAAAACTGAATCAGGTAAGAAAATTCATACCGCCCGTTCAAGAAACGATCAGGTTCTATTAGACACTAGACTATTTTCAAAAAGAAAAATAATCGATACAGCAATCAACACCTTAAACCTTATTGAATCCTTACATAACTTAGCAAAAAAACATGAAGATTTAATAATGCCCGGCTATACACATATGAGACAAGCAATGCCAATGACAGCATACCTATGGTTAACAAGTTACATTGAATCATTATTAGATGATCTAGAATTATTAGAAACCAGTTACCGAATGAATAACCAAAACCCCTTAGGAGCAGCAGCAGGATATGGAACCTCACTAGAAATAAATAGAAAAAGAACCACCGAACTACTAAACTTTGAAAAAATACAGGAAAACCCACTATACTGTGTAAACAGCCGAGGAAAAACAGAATTAAACATAACAACCACCTTATCCCAGATAATGCTAGATCTCAATAAACTAAGTAACGATTTAATCCTATTTTCAACCCATGAATACAATTTCATTAAATTACCAGAAGAATTCACTACAGGAAGCAGTATAATGCCTCAAAAATCAAATCCCGATGTACTCGAAATTTTAAAAGGAAAAACATCAGATGTGATAAGCAAACAACATCAAATAGAGCTAACACTGAAAAATAGTAACCTAGGATACAATAGAGACACTCAAGAAACAAAAAAATCATTAATACAAAGTATAAAAATAACAAACGACTCAATCAAAATACTAAATAAAATGATACCAGAAATAAAATTCAAAAAAGAAGAAATAAACAAAAAAATGAAAAAAAGCATCAACGCAGCATACACCGCAAACAAAAAAGTAAAAAAAGGAACACCATTCAGAGAAGCATACAAACAAACAAAACAACAAAAAAACTACCAAAAACCAACAACCAAAGAAATCAACAACTACAAACTCAACAACAAAAAAATAAAAAAACAAAAACAAAACTGGAACCAAAAGAAAAAACAACACCAAAAAACAATACAAAAAATAACAAAAAAAGCCAAACAAAACACAGAAAAATAAAATAAGAAAAAACTAAAACCTCAATTACATAATAGCAGGACTATCCACTTTATCCATAATCTGACCACAACAAAACAATTCCCCACCACCAGCACTTTTTACTTACCATACTACCCTCAT
>CAYNOZ010000051.1:0-11216 GCA_964398955.1 uncultured Thermococci archaeon
TATGAATATGGTTATTGCTGATATGATTAGTATTATGTATTCTGTGATGTTGTTTTTTTCTTGTTCTGTTAGCATGGTTTTCCTCATTTTCTTTTTATTGTTGGGTTTTGTTTTTTTAGTTTTTTTAGGGTTTTTTCGAAGTTTTGGTTTGGTTGAAGTTCTTTGTTGATGAATATTCCTGTTTTCCCTATTTTTTCTCTTCTTTTTAGTACTCTTATTCTTTCTTTTATTATTTCTATGTCTATTTTTAGTTTTTTTGCTGTTTCTGGTTCTCTGTTTATTATTGTTTGTTCTTTGTGGCCTTTTTCTGTTGGTTGTATTAGTTTTAGTTGTTTGTTTACTCCTGGTACTCTTTTTTCTTTGTTTTGTTTTAGGTCTTTGTATTTGATTTGTCCTCCGAATTTGTAGAAGTCCATTTCGTTTCCTTTTGGTTTGATTAGTGGGAATGTGATTTGGTGTTTTGGGTTTATTTGTATTTGTGCTTTTATTAGTGATCCGGGTGTGGCTTGTACTATTTTTCGTTTTTGGTAGTTTATTTTTGTTTCTATTTGGAATGAGGGTATTTTGTTCGGTATTATTATGTCGATGTCGCTTTCTTGGTTTACGTCTCCTCTTGCTATGCTTCCGTATATTCTTGGTGAGTGTTGTTTGATTTTTTCCATTGTTTTTATTGCTTTGTTTCTTAGGTCTTTGAGTTTTTTCCAGGTTTTTTTGTTGTATTTTATTTTTTTTCTATTTGGTGTTTTCTGTATTTTTTTCTTCATTTTTATCATCGTTTTCGTAGAATTGGTTTAGGTTTGTTTTTTTGTTTATGTGTTTTAGTAGTTCTGAGAATGCTTTTCCTACTGTTTTTTTGCCTTTTGTTCTGTGGTCTAGGTCTTTGTTGAGGTTTTTTGCTATTATTTTTGAGGCTTCTCTTATTGTGATGGTTTTGTTTTTCCATGAGTAGTAGATTATTGCTTCTACGAAGTCTCCTAGTAGGTGTCTGTCAGCTCTTCTTGGTGCTAGGTTTCTTAGTCCTGATTCTTTTAGTGCGATTGTGAGTGAGTGGTTTGTGACTTTTTCTCCTTGTGGTTTGTCTAGGTATTCGGTTCTTGCGAGAGAATAAATAAAGTTTACTAGGGGGTCCCCTAGTTTTGAGAGAGAGTTTATTTTAGTGATTTTTCTATCTCTTGTAGCCATTCTTGATTCCTTTCACCGAGTTCTTTGAGTCCTTTTTTCACTTCTTCGATTGGGTCTCCTTCTTTCACTTCTATGAATAGTTTTGGATGTTCTTTGTTAAGTATTGGATGTTCTACTGTGCTTGCTACGTTTAGAACGTTTTTCTTATCTCTGAGTGTTTCGGCTAGTAGGTCTGTGAATGTTCTTTCTTCATTGTGGATGTAGAATTCGAGTTTGGTTCCTTCTTCTGTTTCTTCTTTTTTTATGATTTCTATTTCTTTTTCTTTTTCTTGTTCTTGTTCTTTTTCTGTCATCTGAGAGCCTCCTTTGATCTGTAGTATTTTGAGATTTTTCTTTTTTCTGTGTGATTACATTCTGGACATTTTAATTTGTTGCCTTTTCTTTCTAGTCTGCTTCTGCATTTTATGCAGTATCCGGCTACGACTCCTAATGATTTTCCTTCTGTTGATAGGTCTACGTATTCTTTTGTTACATCTGTTACTCTGGCTCTTATTACATCTCCGATTCTGAATTGGTCCTGCATTGATTCTATGTAGTCGTTACTCACATTTGATATGTGTATGGTTCCGCTTGCCGAGGTTGGAAGGTCTCTATCCAGATCTCCTAGTTTTCTTACCATATCTACGAAGCATATGCTATCTCTTACCCCATCTATTCTTCCAACTATTATATCGCCTTTTTTTAGCTTGGGAGGGGTTTTTATAGTTGATTTTACGCTTATTTCATGTTTATCTTCATCTCGGTTTACTTTGCCGGTTACGGCTGAGAGTAATGTGCCATTATCATTTACTACGTTTTCACCTGGAAAGTATTCTTCTATTACTCCTAACTGATCTCCAGGTAGTGTTCTATTGTTTTTTTCTTTATTCTTGTTTTTGGTCATATTTTTTCCTCCTTTGAACTTATTTTCTTCTTTCTATTTCTTTCCAATTTTAATTGTTTATTATTTATTTTTATGTAAATGGTAAATATCTACTTTTATTTTTTTATTTGGAGACTTATGGAATGAATATATTCTGGGAATATTAAAGTCTATCTCTTCTCGGTAGTCTATCATCCATCCATGGTCTTCGGTGAATTTATGTATGAAGTTTCTTACTTCTTTTTTGGCTATGTGGATGGTGTATATGTCTTCACAGATTTTAAATGCTTTTTTTAGAAATTCTCTGTCCGCGTTTTTGTTTGTTTTCTGTGCTCCGAATGGTGGGTTCTGTACTACTGTATCTGTTTTCTTTATAGGTATTTCTGTTATGTTTCCTTGTTTAAATTCTATTATTTGTGATATGTTTTTGTCTGTGTTTTCTATGTTTTTTTCAGCTATTTTTATTGCTTCTTGGTCTATTTCTATTCCTGTTACTTTTTTTGCTCCTGCCAATGCTGCTGCTATTGTTAGTCTTCCGGTTCCACTTCCTAGGTCTATTACTTCTTTTTGTTGTATGTTTTGATCGTTTGATGCTCTGTAGAATAGGTGTGCTGCTACGTTTCCTGGGGTTGGGTATTGTTCTAGTTCTGGTTTTGGGTTTTGGTATTCTTCTAGTTTTGATAGTAGAATTGCTAGTTCTTTTTTTCTCAATTTTACACCTTATTCTACTGTTTTGAAGTTATTGTATTTCTGTGGATTGAATTTTTCTTCTATTCCTTTTATTTCGTCCATTGATATTTCTTCTGATCCTAGTACGGCGTCTAGTTCTGCTGGGGTTATTATTGGTTTTTCATATTTTCCTACGTCGTCTATTGGTATTCTGGGGCATGCTATTATTATGTAGGCTTCGAAGTTTCTGTAGTTCTGTAGGTGTTCTGGTGTTATGTGGTTCATGAAGATTGTTTCTACTTTTTTTCCTTTGTTCTTTAATTTTTTAGTTACTTTTTTTGCTTCTTTTAGTCTTAGTTGTCCTTTTTTTGTTGATATTATTACTGCGAAGTTTTCTGCGTCTTGGGCCATTGCTATTTGCCCCCATCTTTTCTTTATTAGTTCGTCTCTGTTTATTTCTTCTATTCTTCCTCCGAAAGGTTCTAGTGATAGTACTTTTTTTTCAGTTGACATTGCTAATCCTTTTGGGTGGAATGCTCCTCCTCCTATGAACAGGAATCCGTCTACTTTTTCAGATATTCTTGTTGCTGCGGTAAAGTTACATCCTAGGATCTGGCCTTTGTATGCGTTTCTTGAGTCTCCTTGTTCTATTTTCACTTCTATATTGTAGTTTTCTATTTTTTCCTTTATTTTAGGTAAGTCTTTTACGTGTTGAACTGTTGTTACTAATCCTATTTTATCTCCAAGTTCTTTTATTTTCTCTATATTATCTTCTATTAGTTTTTCAATGTCTTCTATTTCAAGGAATACAGGTGCGAAGATTATTGGAATGTCTGAACTTATTGGCATTGGAGCATGTCCTAAGTGGATTAGAAGGTCTGATCCTATTCTCTTCGCTTCTTCATCTGCTAAATCGCATGATCCGAAGGTTCTGGGATATATATAGGTTTCATAGCCGTTTTGTTTTAGGTATTGGGATAATTCTATTTCTTGTTCTTTTAATCCGTCCGGTGATTGGAGTGCTACCTTTTTTACTTCATCATATTCCTGTATTTTTTCCAGTACTTTTTTATTCGGTATTTCTAGTTTCATATTATCCCTACTAATTTTTTAGTTCATTTATTGATATTTTTGATGATTTTAGATTTTTTTCAGCTTTTTCTACTTTTTTTTGTTTTCCTGTTATCACTACTTTTATTCCGTTTCCTATCCCTCTTGGTGATGAATGGATTTCTACGTCGTTCTGTTTCTCTAAGTTTTCTAGATATGGGGCGAATTCTGATTCATCTTTTACATCGACAGAGTATGATTTTACGGTTATTTCTTTAATTATATTCATTTCTTTTAGTTTAGGTATTACTTCATGTTTGAACATTTCTTTCATTTCTTTTGGGACTCCGGGTAGTACGAACATGTTGTTTATTTTTGCGCCGGGTGCGGTTCCTACGTGGTTTCTTAGTGGTGTGGAGTTCTTAGGTAGGTATGCCATTTTTTCTCTTTCTTCTGTCATTTCTTTTATATTTACTATTTCTTTTTCGTAGAGGTCTGCGTAATCGTTTTTTATCCAGTTATACGCTTCCTTGTTTTTCTTTAATTCTTTTTGAAGTCCTTCGGCTACTCCTTTCATTGTTTTATCGTCGTGTGTTGGTCCTAATCCTCCTGATATTATTGTTACTCCGTATTTTTGATTGAATTCTTTTATTACTTCTGAAATATCTTCTACTGTGTCTCTTACTGTTGATCTTTTTCTTACTTTTATTCCTAGTTTCATTAATTGTTTTCCTATCCAAGCAGAGTTTTTGTCTACTGTGTCTCCGCTAAGTAATTCGTTTCCGATTGTGATTATTCCAGCCCAATTTTTAGACATTCTTCTTCATCTCATCAATTCTTTTAGTATGGATTTGTATCCTTGGACTGCTATTTCTATTTCATTGGTTTCTGTGTGTTCGTTTGGTTGATGTGCTAGTTCTTCGTTTCCTGGTCCGAATCCTATTGTAGGTATTTTTGCTTTCCCGGCTGTGTATACTCCGTCTGTGCTGAAGGTCCAGCTTCTTATTTCTGTGTCATCTACAAATTTTAATGCCTTTTTTACTGAGCTTATAAATTCATCATTCTTTGTTTTCCATGCTGGGAAGAAGTATTTGGCTTCTATTTTTTCTCCATTGTAGCTTTCAAGTTCTTCTGTTACTATTTCTGATTTTCCTTCCACGTTCAATTCATTCATTACCTCATTGATTTTGTTGAGTAGGGTTTTTTCTGTTGTTTCCTGTATTATTCTGAAGTCTAGTACTGCTTTAGCTTTGTCCGGAACTACCGGTCCTGATCCTGGTTCGCATGAAATATGTACTAATGCCATTGTTTCTTTTCCTAGAAAATCATCTTGATCTAGTTCTAATTCTTTTAATTTGTTTATTACGTCTATTAATTCGTAGGCTGCGTTTTTTCCTAGTTCTGGCATGCTTGCATGGGATGATCTTCCTTCAGTATTTACTTCGATTACGGCTCTTCCTCTATGCCCAATGCATATATCAAGGTTTGAAGGTTCTCCTATTATCACATAATCTGGTCTTACATGGTTTTCTATCACATTTTTTATTGCTGCTCCTTCGGCAGTTTCTTCATGAACTACTGTGGTCACGTATAGTGATCCGCCTAATTTTTTTATTTGTTCCTTCGCTTCAAATCCGGCGTATATCATTGAGGCTATGGATCCTTTCATATCGACTGATCCTCTACCATGTATTTTACCATCTTCTTCAATTCCGGAGAAAGGTTCGTAATCCCATTCGCTTGATCCTTCCCCTACTGTGTCCATATGCCCTTCAAACATTACTTCCGGTTTTCCATCACCAATCCTACCTACTATGTTCCCATACTCATCTTCAAATACTTCATCGTACCCTAAATCCTTCATTTCATTCTTTATTAATCCTGCAACTTCATCTTCTTCTCCTGAAAGACTTTTAGCTTTAATAAGTTCTTTAAGAAAATCTTCAACATCTTCACTCATATTATTATCTCCTAAATTTATTATTTTCAACCCAATGATCATCATTTTCTGTGAATTCTTTCTTCCAAACAGGAACTCTTTCTTTTACTTCATCAATAACCCATTTGGCAGTATTAAAGGCTTCTTCTCTATGCTCACTACCAACTACTATAAGTACAGTATTCTCACCTAAGCTTAGTTCTCCTAACCTATGATGTATTAGAACTTCGTGAACGCCTTCAGTTCCCAAAGCTTCTTCCCTGATTCTACTCAACTCATCTTCAGCCATATCTCTGTACGCTTTATAATCAAGTTTCTCCACTTTCATTCCTTTGGAAACAGATCTAACAGAACCAAGAAAGGTTACAATACCTCCAATTCTATCTGTACTACCTTTAACCTTTTCAACAGATCCGTCTATATCAAAATCATTTTCTTGAAGAGATACTAAATCCATCTTAACCCTCGGACTCACCGCAAACAGGGCAATCAGAATCCTGTGCTATATCAAGAATATCCACATTATTAGTGTCCAAGTCAAAAACAAATAATTGACCAACTAAAGGCTCACCATACCCGGTAATAATCTTAATCGCTTCATTAGCTAACATAACACCGAATAAACCAGCTGTAGTACCTAAAATAGGGAAAACATCCGAACTCTCAGGAGGTTCAGGGAAAATACATTCCAAACAAGGAGATTCACCAGGGATAATAGTTGTTAACTGACCATGAGATCCTTCAACTGCCGCATGAACAAAAGGAATATCCTCTTCAACCGCAAACTCATTAATCAAATACCTCGTTTCAAAATTATCCAAACCATCAACTATAACATCTACACCTTTTAATTTCTCCACAGATTCCTCCTGAATCTTACCATCTAAAACATATACATCTATATCAGAGTTAAGTTTCTCTAACTTCTGTTTAGCAGATTCAGTCTTTGATTTTCCATCAACATCATCTTCCCAATGAAGAATCTGTCTATTCAAGTTACTAATATCAACTTCATCTGGATCAATAATAAGTAATTTTCCAACGCCTGCAGCTGCCAAGTAATACGATGCAGGAGAACCTAATCCTCCTAACCCTACAACAGCCACAGTTGAATTTTTAAGTTCTTTCTGGCCTTCTTCTTCAAACAATCTTATCTGTCTATCGTATCTTTCAAGGTCTCTATCACTTAGTTCCTCTAATTCTTCCTTTATAACATCATCCGAATCTGACATTTAATCATCCCCCACTAACTGGTGGAAAAATAGCTAATGTGTCTCCATCCTTGATCTCGGAATTAAGGTCAGAATAATTTCCATTAATAACTAAATTTGCTTTACCTTTATCTATTTCATTAATTACTTTAGGATATATTTTAGATATTTCGTTTACAGCATCTTGTACTGTTTTACCTTCTACTTCTATCTTAGTTTTACTTGTTCCTGCTTCGTCTCGATATCTTGCGAAGAATTTTACTTGAAGTTCCATTTTATCCCTTATGATATATCCTCTTGATCTTTATATTCTTGTTGAATGGGTTGGTGTCCTCAAAAAACTTTAAATATGTAGTTTTCTTCTCAATATTAGAAGTTGTTTGCTGGGATAGCCGAGCCTGGTAAGGCGCAGGTTTGCTAAACCTGTGGGCATACGCCCGCGTGGGTTCAAGTCCCACTCCCAGCGCCATATTCTTATTTAATTGGCCTGATATGGCTTGAATTATTTTTAAATTATAATAGTGTTTTTTATGCTTCTCTCTCGCCTTTTACTGCTCCTATTCCTGGTATTCTTACTTTTTCTTCTACTTTGTCCACTATTTCGGTTAGTATTATTGTTAGTATTAGGTAGATTATTGCTACGAAGCCAAACATTTCTATGTATCTGAATACGTCTGATGCTATGAATCTTGCCTCGGCGAATAGTTCTTCTACTCTTATTAGATATGCTAGTGAGCTGTATTTTAATAGGTAGATTAGTTCGTTTGACCATGCTGGTATTGTCATTCTAAGTGCTTGTGGAAGGATTACGTGTCTTAGTGATTTGATTGTTGACATGCCTATTGTTCTTGCTGCTATCATCTGACCTGATCCTATTGACTGGAGTGATCCTCTTATGTATTCTGCTTGGTATGCTCCACTGTTCAGGCTTAGTCCGATAAATGCTGCCATTAGTGGTGAGAATCCTATTCCGATAGCTGGTAATCCGAAGTATAGTATAAATAGTTGCACTAGGAGCGGTGTTCCTCTTATTATTTCTATGTAACTTGTGCATGTATATGATAGGGGTTTGTTTCCGTATACTCTTCCCAATGCTAGTAATATTCCTAGTGCGAATCCTACTATTATTGATAAAAATGTGAGTAATAGGGTGTATTGCAGTCCTTCTAAGAGTTTTGGCAATGATTGTATAAATAAAGATAATGTATCCATTTACTTATTCCTCCCCGTATAGGGTTGCTATCTTACCTAAGAATTCCTTAGTTCGGTTTACATCCGGGTTTTGGAACATTTTGTCCGGTGACCCTTTCTCCACTATTACTCCGTTTTCCATAAAGATTATTTCGTTAGCTACACTTCCTGCGAATCCCATTTCGTGGGTTACTACTAACATAGTTACTTCATGAGCTAGATTCTTCATTACCTCCAGCACTTCCCCTATTAGTTCCGGGTCCAGTGCTGAGGTTGGTTCATCGAATAGCATTATTTTTGGTTCCATCGCTAGTGCTCTTGCTATTCCCACTCTTTGTTTTTGTCCTCCGCTTAGTTCAGCTGGGTATTGGTCTGCTTGATCTACCAGTCCTACTTTTCTTAGTTCCTCCATCCCCTTTTCCTTAGCTTCTTCTTTACTAAGCTTTTCTACTTCTTTCAGACCTAAAGTTACATTTCCTAAAGCGGTTAAATGATTGAATAAGTTGAAATCTTGGAAGACAAATCCAATTTCTTTTCTTAACTTATTTATATCCTTTTTCGGGTCTGTTACTTCTTCTCCGTCTAGCCAGACTTCTCCTTTGTCAGGTGGGCTTAATTGGTTTATACATCTTAGTAATGTGCTCTTACCGGTACCGCTTGGCCCTATTATCACCTTTGTTTCTCCTTTGTCCATCGTTAATGATACTCCCTTTAATACTTCTGTATCTCCATAAGCTTTATGTATGTCTTTCAGTTCGAGCATAGCCATTTTATCTCTCCACCTCTACCTCAAATCCTGACATTTTGTACTTCTTCTCAATATAACCTAAGAATCGGTTAGATGAAAAAACTACTACAAAGTAAATACCTGCAACTATTAAAAGAACAGGCAGAACCAATTCATACTCTCCGGAATAAACTCTAGAACCTTGTCTCATTAACTCAATAACGCCAATACCAAAAGCAATGGAAGTATCCTTAAGAACTATTGTGAACTCATTTGACCAACCAGGTATCGATAATCTTAATATCTGCGGCAGGATCACATGTCTAATAGCTTTTAATCTTGACATTCCAATAGAAAGAGCTGCCGACATCTGCCCACTTGGAATAGAATTGATAGATCCTCTAAATATTTGAGCCTGATAAGCAGTACTTCTAAGACCTAAACCTAAAATGGCTGATGTAAACGCATTCAGATTTACTCCAACCTGTGTTGAACCAAAATAGATCAAGAAAAGTATCACTAATAATGGTATGCCTCTAAGAGCTTTCTCATATAAATAGATAGGAAAAGAAATATACTTCCCACCGTATGAACGGCCGAAAGCCATTATAATTCCTAATGGAGTTCCAAGAGCTAAAGCTAATACTGTTAAGATTATGGTAAATCCTAACCCGTTTAAAAGTCTTGGAATGGAACTTATTAGGTAATCAATCTGCACTTATCATCACTCAAAGTTATTCGGAAATCTTTATTCTCCAAAGTATTTTTGAACTAATTCGTCCCAGGTATCTGAACCTTGTACTTCTTCAATTCCGCTGTTTAGATCTTCTAGTAATTGTTCTTCTCCTTGTCTTACTCCAAATCCGTATTCTTCTCCGGTTTCAATGGTTTGAACAATTACAACATCTTCAGAACCTTCAAATGATTCTCCTACAGGTTTATCCAGTACAACAGCATCCAAATTCTCGTTTATCAGATCTCTTACCGCAAAGAGGTAGCTATCGTATTTATTTAATTTGTCTTCAGTCATATTACCTGGTTCAACTAGATTACTCTCAACCCAACCAGCTCCTGTTGTACCAGTTTGAGCTCCTACTTCTAAACCTACTAAATCACTTGGACCGTTAATTTGAATATCTGAACCTTCTCTAATTAAAATTGATTGATCTGCCTCATAGTAAGGATCTGTGAAGCTTATTTGTTCTTTTCTTTCCTCAGTTATTGTCATTGCTGCCGCTATAACATCAATTTTCTCGTTCTTTAAAGCAGCCACTAATGAATCAAATGACATATCCTCAATCTGAACCTCATAACCCTGGGATTCCGCTACAGCTCTAATCAATTCAACATCGAATCCAACGATGGTACCGTTCTCAGTGTATTCAAATGGTGGGAAATCGGCTGAAGTACCAACCGTAATCGTTCCTTTACCATCCTCACCATTTTCTCCATTGTCACCATTCTGTCCATTACCTGTGCATCCAGCTGCTGATACTGAAACTACCAACACGAGTGTTAATAAAACACCTGCGAAAAATTTTTGACTCTTTTTCATACTATCAATTTAATTATTTGTATATTAGTTTAAAATCTTTTTGGAGTAATCAACCGAAAAGCAAAACTTGAAAAAACCTAAGAAGATTCTGAACCACAAACCCAATTCAGATACTACTTATTATTATCGATTTTAGCTCTAGGGATTTACTGGTGGTCAGATACAGGGATCGGATGATTAGTCATTTTTGTTGATTTTGTTTGGATATCGTTTTTAAGGTTCTTTGTTTATCATTTATTGGTGTGAGAGATGCATTTGCTTGAGATGGAAGATGATGTTTTAGAGAAAAATAAGGAGCTTGCTGATGAAAATAAGAAATTACTTAAGGAAAAGAACATCAAATCCTTCAATATTATGGGCGCTATTGGTTCTGGGAAGACTAGGTTGTTGGAGAGAGCTATTCAGGAATTAGATATTAATCCTGGTGTGATAGCGGGTGATGTTAAGTCCGAATTTGATGGGGAGAGGTTTGAGAAGCTTGGTGTTCCTGTGGCATTCGCTAGTACTGGAGATGAGTGCCATTTAGATGCTCATCTTGTTGAACATTCTTTGGAAGATCTTCCCTTGGATGATATTGATGTAGTTTTCATAGAGAATGTTGGGAATTTGGTTTGTCCGGCTGACTTTGATTTAGGTGAAGGGAAAAGGGTGGTGGTTATTTCCACTACTGAAGGTTCTGATACTATTGCTAAGCATCCGGTTATCTTTAAGATTTCTGATGTTGTAGTAATTAATAAGATCGATATTGCTGATGCGGTGGATGTAGATGTTGATGAGATGGTTGAGGATGCTAAGGAGATAAATCCTAATTTGAAGGTTTTAAGAACAAG
>CAYNOZ010000052.1:0-10900 GCA_964398955.1 uncultured Thermococci archaeon
GCTTACAGCTCCGCCAGCAGAGCCTCCAAACAGTCTGACATATAGCCAAACTCAACTACTTAATTTCACGGAAAGTATAAATAGTTTTTGCCTCATCTTCTCCGACCTAAAGGGCGGAGCCTCCATGAGGAAGAAGGTGAAAGAATATTAGAACATTTTGTATTCCTGTTAGATTCATTCTTATTCCAATTGATACGAAAAATATTGGCATGAATATATAAGACTTACCTGCTTCTTTTAATTGTTTAACATCTGTTTCCATACCGGCTAAAAATGGTACAAATATGATATCAATTTCAGAAAAGCTTTCAAGTTTTCAGTATATGTAATTATCTTTAAAATAGATGGACCTAGAATTATTTCCGATAGTATCTCTCCTTAGACTTCTGTTTGTTTAAGCCCGTTTAAAAATTCTCCTAAGATCTTAGAAACTATTAAAATTAAAGTAAAAGTGAAAAGATACAAATAAGCACCTCTATTTATAGTGTCACGATTCTTAGGAGTATCATTATGTCCCCTGTTTCTAATACTCCTTCAACTTTCTTTTCTTTGTTCAATACTGGTAGATGATGTTTGCCAGTTTCTATCATTAATCTTATTGCTTCATCTAGAGTTTCATTTTCTTCTATGGTTACGGGATCTTCGGTCATTATATCTTTCATTAATGAAGATCTGCTTGTTTTTATTCTTTCTAAGATACTTGTTCCAAATATGGCTCCTCTTTGAGGCATCTTAAAAAATTTTAATAAACTTTTTTGAGTTACTAATCCTAATAAATGGTTTTCTTCGTCTACTATTACTGCACTTGTTATTTTAGGATCTTTAAATTCTCTCAGCAAATCTAATAAATCATTTTGTCTTTTAAATTTTAAGAAATCTCTTTCCATAACTTCTTTTACCTTTATTTTATAAAATGATTTTAAATTATGACTCAACTCATCTCTAGTACCCATTAAAGCATGTAGACGTTTGTTCACTGGTAAAGGAAACTTCTTATTTCCATTCATCAATATCGAGCCCTAATATAATAAAATCTTAATACTTTAAAATATATCGAATTTTGAAAATTTCAAGAATAACAATAACTAATTGAATTGATTTCTTTTAGAAGAGATTTCTAATTTATTAAGAAGAAATTTATAAATAAAAAAATTTAAAAGGTAGTTGATGAAGTATATTCTCCAAATACTTCTCTCAGTACACCATTTATTTCTCCTAGTGTTGCTTTTGCTTTTGCAGCATCCATTACATATGGCATTAAGTTTTTATCAGTTTTAGCTGCTTTTTTGAGTTCTTTTAGAGCTTTTTGACATTTTTCTTCATTTCTTTCTTCTCTAACTTGTTTTACTCTTTCTCTTTGTCTTTCAGCTACTTCTGGGTCTACTTCATGTATATCTTCTTCTACTTCTTCATCTTCATCTTCAAATTTGTTTACTCCAACTCTTACTCTTTCTTCGTTCTCAATTTCTCTTTGTTTTTTGTAGGCGCTTTCTTGTATTTCCTTTTGTACATATCCTTGTTCTATAGCTTTTGTCATTCCACCAATTTCATCTATTTTGTCAATATACTCCATTGCCTCTTCTTCTATTTTATCTGTTAGCCATTCTATGTAGTAGGATCCTCCTAAGGGATCTGCAGTGTCCGCAACTTTTGATTCGTGGGCTATAATTTGCTGGGTTCTAAGAGCGATTCTAACACTTTTTTCGGTTGGTAGTGATAAAGCTTCATCATAGGAATTCGTATGCAGTGACTGTGTTCCACCTAGTACAGCTGCTAAGGCTTGTAGTGTTACTCTTACTATATTATTCATCGGTTGTTGAGCTGTTAAAGTGGAACCGCACGTCTGGGTATGGAATCTTAATCTCATCGAGTCTTCATTTTCTGCATTAAATCTGTTTTTCATTATTTTAGCCCATATTCTTCTTGCTGCTCTGAATTTAGCTACCTCTTCTAAGAAGTTGTTATGTGATGCAAAGAAAAATGATAACCTCGGAGCAAATTCATCTACATCCATACCTCTATCAACTACTTCTTTAACGTATTCTATTCCATTTGCTAATGTGAAAGCTACTTCTTGTACGGCTGTTGCTCCAGCTTCTCTAATATGATAACCACTAATACTAATAGGATTCCATTTAGGCATGTTTTCAGCACAATACATTATAACGTCTGCAGTTAACCTCATTGAAGCTTCTGGTGGGAATATATATGTTCCACGAGCTATATACTCTTTTAAGATATCATTCTGAACAGTACCTCTTAATTCACTTACATCTGCTCCCTGTTCTTCCGCTACTGCGGCATACATAGCTAATAATGATGAAGTTGGAGCGTTTATCGTCATTGAAGTACTTACTTCATCAAGAGGGATATCATCAAACAATATTTTCATATCTTCTACAGAATCTATTGCTACCCCTACTTTACCCACTTCACCAGTTGACATTTCATGATCAGAGTCATAGCCAACTTGGGTTGGTAAGTCAAAAGCAACACTCAAACCTTTTTGTCCTTGATCTAATAAGTACTTATATCTTTCATTTGTTTCTTTAGCACTCCCAAAACCTGCGTACTGTCTCATAGTCCAGAATCTACCTCTATGCATGTTAGGATAAACCCCTCTTGTGAAAGGGTAGGTTCCAGGGAATCCTAAATCTTCATCGTAGTCTATTTCGGAGTCTTCTGGTGTGTAAAGTGTGTCTACTGGAAATCCGGAATCTGTGTTGAATTCGTCTTCTCTTTCTCCGTACTTATCTAGGAGTGGTTTCACATGTTTTTCTTTCCATTCCTTTTTATCCATATTTCCACCCAATGTAATAAGAATAGTATATAAATAAATTTTATTATGAAAAAGAAAAATGAATTTTATTTGGTTAGTTTTTTCATACCAGTTCTTTTTCCTTCTAATTTCCAACTTGGTGACTTCTTGACGGAAATTACCTTTGATTTACTTCCTACGTGTTGGAAGATAGCTCCTAATGCTGCTTCCATTTCTCTGTTAGTAAGCTTTTTACCTTCTTTATGTTCTTCAATTGCTGTAATTGCTGCAATTTTTTCTTCTTTTGTTAATCCTTCTTCAGTTTTCTTCTGTTTTTTCTTAGTAGTTGTTTCTACTTTCGTTTCAGTTTTAGTTTCAGTGGTTTCTTCTTTAGTTTCCTCTTCTTTCCTTAGAGCTCTTTCTAATAGCATCATCACTATGGATAATACTATTAGAACTATGAATACTACCGATACTCCTGTTATTGCGGCCTGAATTCCAAATTGTAGATTAGCCATTTTTATCACCTATTTATAACCCCTGTACTAAGGTTATTAGAACTCCAGCGGCTGTTGCAGAACCTAATACTCCGGCAACATTTGGACCCATTGCATGCATCAATAAGTTATTATGAGGATCCTCGTCTTTTCCAACGTCTTGAACAACTCTAGCAGCCATTGGAACTGCTGAACAACCAGCTGCACCTATCATTGGATTTATTTTTTCACTTGAAAGGGCGTTCATTATTTTTCCTAGTATTACGCCTCCTCCTACAGCTACAGCGAACGCTGCAACTCCAAGAATTAATATTAAGATGGTGTCTACTTGCAAGAAACTTGATCCAGTCATTGTGCTACCGACAGTCAATCCCAGTATTATCGTTACAATATTCATTAGTTCTTCACTTGCTCCTTTAGCTAATCTATCTGTTACTCCGCTTTCTTTGAATAAGTTACCTACCATAAGCATTCCTATTAATGGAATCGCTTTTGGAACTAGTAAACCTGCTACTATGAAGGATACTACTGGGAATATCATTTTCACTTTCCTTGATACAGGTTTAGTTTGTTTCATTTTGATTTGTCTTTCTTCTTTGCTTGTGAGTAGTTTAATTACTGGAGGTATTATTAGAGGTACCATAGCCATGTATGAGTACGCTGCTACTGATGTTGCTCCAAGTATCTGCGGTGCTAAGGTAGATGTTGTATATATTGTTGTTGGTCCATCTGCTCCTCCTATTATTCCTATAGAAGCTGCTTCAGCTGGTGTGAATCCAAGTAGTAGTGCTCCTATTAGTGTGGTAAATATTCCTATCTGTGCTGCTGCTCCTAGTAGGAAAGTTTTCGGATCTGAAAGTAATGGACCGAAATCTGTCATAGCCCCTACCCCTAAGAATATTAAGGTTGGTACGACCTCTGGTCTGATGAGATAATGTTCAAATAAGTAAAGAACGTTACCTATTTGTCCTTCTGCTGCGATTCCTGTATTTGGTATGTTAGTTAATATTGCTCCTAGTCCTATTGGAACTAGTAACAATGGTTCCATTTCGTATTTTATTCCTAGATAGATCAGGAGGGATCCAACACCGAACATCACTATGTTTTTCCAGGAAAGACTCACTAGACCGCTTTCCAACCAAATGCTCATTAGTCCATTTACTATATCTACGGCCATAAGGATCCCTCTATGCTAGAGCCATTATCGGATCGTCTGAGTCGACCTTATCGCCTTCAGATACAAGTATTTTTTTGATGGTTCCACTACTTGGAGCAGATACTTCATTTTCCATTTTCATTGCTTCTAGTATAGCTACTGAATCTCCCATGCTTACTTTATCTCCTACTGATACGTCTACGGAATTAATGGTTCCTGACATTGGCGCTCTTATCATATCGCCTTCACCTTCTACTTCTGTTTCAGTTTCTTCTTCCTCTTGCTCTGGCTCCCCTTTCTCTTCTTCTTTAGAAGGTTTCTCTTCTTTCTCTTCTTTTTCTTCTGTTTCTTTTGATTCTTCTTTACTTGGTTTCTCTTCTTCTTTAGAAGGCTTTTCTTCTTTTTCTACTTTTTTCTGTTTCTTTTTAGCTGGTTTTCCTTCTTCTTCTACTTCAATTTCTGCTTCTTTTCCATCTACATCTACTTTATAAGTGCCATATCCTTTTTCTTGAACTTCAACTTCGAATTCTTCTCCTTCAACACTAACTTTGTATTTTGTCATTTTGATCACCTAAAGTGGTATATTACCATGTTTTTTGTCTGGGATTTCTTCTCTTTTTGAATCATAAACTTTCAGGGAATTTATTAACCTTTGTCTAATATCGGCAGGATCTACAACGTCGTCTACGTAACCTCTTTTAGCAGCTTTGTATGGGTTAGCGAATTCTTCTCTATATTCTGCTATTTTTTCTTGTCTTTTTTCTTCTGGATTGTCAGCATTTTTTATTTCTCTTCTGTATATTATATTAGCTGCTCCTTCTGGCCCCATTACTGCTATTTCAGCAGTTGGTAATGCAAATACTTGGTCTGCTTTCAGGTGCTTACTTGCCATTGCTATGTATGCGCCTCCATACGCTTTTCTGACTATAGTGGTAATTAGTGGAACTGTAGCTTCTGAGTATGCATATAGAAGTTTGGCTCCATGTCTTATAATACCGCCGTGTTCCTGCTCTACTCCTGGTAGATATCCAGGTACATCTACAAAGGATAGTATAGGTATGTTATATGCGTCACAGAATCTTACGAATCTTGCGGCTTTATCTGAGGCGTCTATGTTTAGTGATCCTGCGAATTTGCTTGGATTGTTTGCAACTATTCCAACTGATTGTCCATCCATTCTGGCGAATCCTACTACAATACTAGTTGCGAAGTGTGGATGAACTTCTAAGAATGAGTCTTCATCTACTATTGTTTCTATTAGTTCTTGTGCTTCGTATCCTTTTTTTGGTTTTTCTGGAACTAAGTCGTATAATTCTTCTGTTTTTCTGTCTGGTTCATCTTCTGGTTCGTATTCGGGAGGGTCTTCCATGTTGTTTGATGGTATGTAGCTTATTAATTCTCTAATTGTTTCTATTGTGTCTTCATCATCTTCTGCTACGAAGTGAGCCATTCCACTTTTCTTAGCATGAGCTTTAGCTCCTCCTAACTCGTTAGAAGATATTTCTTCTCCTGTAACTGATTTTATTACATCTGGCCCAGTTATGAACATTAAGCTATCTTCTTCGTTCATTAGTATGAAGTCTCCTATTGCCGGTGAATAAACTGCTCCACCTGCACAGGGACCCATAATTGCTGTTATCTGAGGCACTACTCCAGATGCCATAGTGTTACGATAGAAAATATCTCCGTATCCTTTTAGTGAGTCCACTCCTTCCTGTATTCTAGCTCCTCCTGAGTCATTTATACCTATTATTGGTGCGCCTACTTTCTTAGCTTCGTCCATTACGTAACTAATTTTTTGGGCATGCATTTCTCCTAAGGATCCTCCCATTACTGTGAAATCTTGTGCGAATACGTATACTACTCTATCGTCTATTGTTCCGTAGCCTGTTACAACTCCATCTCCTGGAAGGTCTTTTTCGTCCATTCCTAGTTGAGTGGCCCTGTGTTCAACGAAAGGGTTTAGTTCTATAAAACTATCATCATCAAGTAATAAGTCAATTCTTTCCCTAGCAGTTAGTTTATTCTTTGAATGCTGTTTTTCTATCTTTTCCTCTCCTCCACCTTTCTCTATATCTTTCTTTAATTCATATAATTCATCTAAGTCTTCTTCTATTGACATAAATTACCTCCTATATTAATAGGTTTGAAACATACTTCCTTCTTTTACTACTAATCCTATCTTAAAAAACATAGGAAAAAAGGAATTTAAAAATCTTTTCCTAGGGTTGAATTTGCTTCCTATAAAATTTTACTTTCGATAAACTTATTAATACTTTCAAAAAACTTATTAATAAATTATTGGAAAAATAAAAAGAGGTTTATGAATAGATTATTTATTCTTCAACAAATTCCAGTAAAACTCCATTTGTAGATTTAGGGTGAACAAATGCCACCTTGGACTCACCAGCTCCTTCCCTGGCCTCTCTATCTATCAATGCTACATCATCCCTAATTTCATCCAACTTCTGTTCAATGTCCTCAACGCCTATAGCTAGGTGATGTATTCCTTCTCCTTTCTTTTCCACGAACTTTTTTATTGAATTATCCTCAATTGGCTGAAGTAATTCTAACTTACTTTCTCCAATCGGGAACATAGCAACTTTAACTCCCTGATCTTCTACTTCTTCGATATGTTCTAATTCAAAACCTAGCATTTTATATTTCTCAATGGCTGGATCCAAATCAGAAACAGCAATTCCTATATGATCAATTCGATCCATTAAGTCATTCATCATAATTCCTCCTTCAATAATTTAATAACATCTTCCGAAGCTGAATAAGGATCTTTTCTATGATCCATTACCTCATTTATTATAGAATCAAATTCATCTTCTTTATCTTCTAATATGTCTTCAAAAATTTCATTAATTGATTCTAACAATTCTTCACGTATCATAGTGTACTTTTTTTCTTTTATTCTGTTTTCTGTGTTTATATGCTCTTGATGGTTCTTTGTGCTTTCTATAAGTTCATCAACACCTTCGCCTTTTTTAGCAATAGTTTTCAGAATTGGTGGTTTCCATCCTTCCACTTCTTTTTTATCTGGGGAAAGGGGATTGTCACTAATTATTGATTCTAATTCAAAGACCTTTTTATCTGCACCTTCCTTATCGGCTTTGTTAACAACGAAAACATCACCAATCTCTAACAGACCAGCTTTCAATGCCTGGATATCATCTCCAAGTTCTGGCATTGTTACCATTATTACCGTGTCAGCGAACTTCATAACATCTACTTCTGATTGGCCGGCTCCTACAGTTTCTACGAATATATAATCAAATCCGAAAGATTGCATTGCTCTAATTACATCGCTAGTAGACTTAGATAATCCTCCCATTGATCCTCTTGTAGCCATACTACGTATAAATACATTTGAAGTGGAATTTATCCTAATTCTATCCCCTAATAATGCTCCGCCTGATTTAGGGCTACTTGGATCTACTGCTATTACTGCTACTTCATTATCTTCACTTAAATTTTTCACTATCTCGTTCACTAATGTGCTTTTTCCAACTCCTGGTGGTCCTGTTATCCCTATTACATTTCCATGACTTTCTGATCGGTTCCAAATTTCTTTGATTATCTCTTTTCTTTGTTCTCTATCCCCATTTTCTAATTTAGTAAGGATCTTTGAAAGTGATTTTTTATCTCCCGCGAAAAAACCGTTTAAATTAGACATATTCACACAAAATTAAACATTATCTTTAATAAATTGAGCAATTTTTTTAGTAGATGAACCTGGACCAAATACTTGAGCTATTCCCATCTCTTCTAGATCCTCTACATCTCTATCAGGAATAATTCCTCCTTCAATAAGAAGAACATCCTCGTTTGGAGTGATATCTCTATCTTTAAGCTCTTTCAAAATTTTTGGAGTTAATTCTAGATGTGCTCCACTAAGTATACTTAGACCTAATACATCTACATCTTCCTGTAGTACTGATTCTGCTATTTCTTGTGGTGTACGTCGGATTCCTGTGTAAATTACTTCAAGTCCCTCATCTCGCAGTGCTCTAGATAATACTTTGGCTCCTCTATCATGACCATCTAATCCAGGTTTAGCGATCAATACTCTAATCTTCTTCTCCGACATATTATCACTTGGTTTTTCTTTGATGAATTTACTTTTTTGTATTTATAACTTTTTAGATCAAAAATGATAGAAATATTGAAAAAATTTCGGTTTTAATGTTTAAATAATAATATTGATTGGTAGTATTCAATTTTCACTTTGTCAGTTGGATTACTATTCCTTTTTTATCCTAAAAGTATTCAATTCAATCGTAAATATTTTTTATTTGAGGGATATTAAATTTAAGATTTTTTGGGTTTATTTTAATTAGAACTAGCTCCTTTTCTTTTACTCATATATGAGTATTAAATTTAAGCGAATCTCAGATAGAAATGATTTAAATGGTTCGATAATCGAGTCAAATGTATTATAATACCGATCTTTCTCTGAGACCAAAATTACTTAAATGGCATTTTACCATTTTAACATAAACAATTAGAAAGAGATTTTTATTTAAAAAATATTTTAAGGAGGAATAAAGTTGGAGGAAGAAGATTCTTGGGTAGGAAAAAGAGTAAACAGAACTGATGCTTATGAAAAGGTAACAGGGAAGGCTAGATATACACAGGACGTAGATCTCCCTGGAATGCTGCACACAAGAATTGCTGTCAGCGACAAAGCTCATGCAGAAATTAAAGATATTGATACATCAAAAGCAGAAGAACTGGAAGGGGTGAGAGCAGTTCTAACAGGGGAAGACGTTGGATTTAAATTTGGAAAATACATAGAAGATAGAAATCTGCTAGCTAAAGACAAGGTAGTTTACTACGGGGAACCTATTGCTGCTGTTGCTGCTGATTCGGAAGAAATTGCTGAAAAAGCAGTTGAATTAATAGAGGCCGAATATGAAGAACTAGAACCAATATTCGATCCAAAAGAATCAGTTAAAGAAGATGCACCTTTAATCCATGAAGACTTAAATGAATACGAAAGAGCGCCATTTATATTTCCTAAAGAAGGAACAAACATAGCCAATCATTTTAAACTTAGGAAGGGAGACGTTGAAGAAGGATTTGAAGAAGCTGACAAAATAATAGAAAACTCTTATGACCAACCACAAACCCATCACGTTGAGATGGAGACTCATACAACTGTAGCTCAATGGAAACAAGATGACAACATCAAAGTTTGGACTAGTGCTCAAGCACCATTTATAGTTCAAGAAAATATACACAGAATATTCGACGTCCCAATGAATAAAGTTGAAGTTCATACACCTTACCTTGGAGGTGGCTTCGGTAACAAATCAGGTATCAACTGGGAGCCATTACCTATTCTGTTATCCAAAGAAGCCGGAGGAAGACCAGTGAAAATAGCACTAAAAAGAGAAGAACAATTCAGATCATCTTCAGTAAGAACAGGACTTAAAGCAGATATAAAAACAGGAGTAAAAGAAAACGGAGAAATAACAGCTATGAAAATTGATTACTACTGGGACTCAGGAGCTTACGCAGATTACACGGTAAATGTAGGTAGATCAGCAGGTTATGCTTCGCCTGGACCATACGAAATAGACAACATAAAAACCGACAGCTACACAGTATACACAAACAGACCCTACGGAACTGCATTTAGAGGATTCGGACACGTACCATTCTTCTGGGCAACAGAAATCCAAATGGACCAAGTAGCAAAAGAAATAGACATGGACCCAATAGAGTTCAGAAGAAAGAACATGATACTTCCAGGAGGAATAGGGCCGTCAGGACAAAAATTAGAAACTAAAATCGGTAATATTGATGAATGCATAGATAAAGTCGAGGAAGAACTTGAAAAAGTAGAAACCGGAGAAACAGAAGACGGAAACCTAAGAGGAGTAGGAATTTCAAGTCTTTGGAAAGCTCCTGCAATGCCAGCAAATACAACATCATCAGCACTCGTGAAAATAAATGAAGACGGAACAATAACTCTTGTATCAGCCAACTCACAAATGGGACAAGGTTCTGTAACATCATTCCTGCAAATGGTAGCTGACGAACTAGATGTACCAGTTGATGACGTGAACATAGCTAATCATACTGACACTGATTTGTCTGTATATACTTGGCAAACTGTTGGTAGTCGTGGAACATTCATGGATGGAAATGCAGTTTTAGATGCATGTGAGAAAGCTAAAGATCAATTAAAAGAAATTGCTTCTGAGTCATTAAGAACTCCTGTAGATAAATTAAAAATTGAAGATGGAAAAGTAGTTGAAGAGCAAGGAGAAGGAGAAGTGCCATTCTCTGAAATAGCAACAGGTGGAACAAGAGAAAGCGGAGAAGGATTTGGAGGGCCGATAGCTGGATACGGAACATATGCCGCTGAAAGAACAACCAATCTAGACCCTGACACAGGACAAGGAGCACCAGGATTAGCATGGACAGTTGGAGCTAGAGGAGCAGTCATAGAAGTAGACCCAGACACAGGAAAAA
>CAYNOZ010000053.1:0-5188 GCA_964398955.1 uncultured Thermococci archaeon
TCCTCCCCGCCTGAAGACGGGGCTTCCCACACGGAAACTCCGTGGTTCTTTGGGACCTCGGGTTTACAGCCGACAACTGCTGGGAGTGCCACAACCCCGTTACTCCTTGTTAAAGGAGTTATCTTATTTTACGTCGGTACTTGATACTGTCTCATTACATCGGGCGGACAAACCGCCTCAAGTGGTTATTCCTCGATAGTATTAGGAATTTTAATTGTTACGGTTGTGTGTATACTCTCCCTAAAGGTAGAGGTCTTACCCAACCATTAAGATAAGCTCAATAGTAAGTTATTCAAATTATTAATTTTAACTTATTTGGTGAGAGGTCACCTTCCTCACGAGCGTAAGCGAGTAAGAAAGGGGTAGTTCACTTTCGTTTGATTGGTAGCAAATTTTCTTTCTTAAAATTTTGGGCTAGTATGATAGGGTTGTTCGTCTGAAGTCAAATTATTCTTTCAAATTTTTCATCTGAATCTAATGGTTTAGTTGCATCAAATCCTAATTTTGAAGTTGTTTCATTTTTTGATGGATCTAATGAGCTTCCTCTTGAATTATTTACTCTAATTAGATCTTTATTTGCTTGAAATCTAGTTGCTATAGCCCACTCTACTTCTTCTTTATTATGTATATCAATGTCTTTATCTACTGCTACAACATGTTTCATGGAGGTATGTCCAGATAATGCTCCCATAATTGCGTTTTTTGCATCTCCTTTGCTTTGTTTTGAAATTGATATAACTCCATGTAGCCATGAGCAGCCTCCTGAAGTTAAGTTGACTCCATGTACTTCTGGTACTGTGTTTTTAACAGATTCGTAGATGGTTGCTTCTTTGGGAATTCCCATTAAGTTGAAGTGTTCATGTCCTCCTGGTAATAATACGTAGAAAACTGGGTCTGGTTTATAGTGCATTTTTTCAAATTTTACTACTGGTTGTTGTCTGATTTCATCTCTAGTTCCTGTAATATCTACAAAGGGTCCTTCATCATCTAATTTGTCTGTAATTGTTGCTTCAAATATTATTTCTGTTTTTTTAGGTACAATCATATTGTTTATCTCTGTAAATTCTAATTCTCTGTCTTTAGATATTTTTTCTATTTGATTTGCAACTTTTAATTCATCTCTGTCATATTCAAAAGATATTGCTGAGGATAATAACATAGGTAAAGGTGTTCCTAATGCTATTAATATATCTAATTCTTTAACTTTTTTTTTCATCGAGTATAAATGTCTTGGAACCAATCTAATCGTGGCAGTTTTGTCACCTGTAACCATCATACGATGATATGATGCATTCATTATTCCCGAATCAGGATCTTTTGCTATAACTATTCCAGGTGTTAAATAAGGACCTCCATCTCCCTCAAAATATGTTGGAATCGGAAGATCTTTTAATGAAAACTTGGATGTTGATTGATGATTTTCTTCGTTATTTATTTTAATTTGTTCTTCTTTTTGGTCTTGAGCTTCGTTTATAAACTTGGGTATTTCATTTCTATTTATATTCAAGTATTTAGCAATTCTCTTCTTAGAAGACCAAAGATTGCCTAAGGCTTTGTATCCATCCACATCCTCAAAAAGAACTGGTTCATTTAATTTAAGATAATCACTAATTTTGAATCTTTTATCAACTTTTTTCACATGCTCTATCTCATCTTCAAAACTATTAACGACTTCTTTCATTTCAAATCACTTATCCATTATATTCGAGTACTACCCCCTTAATTTACCTTGTCAGGAGGAGATCTAATCCACTATGAAATTTATTTTTGGAAAATAAAATAATTTTTGAAATATTAGAGTTGGATTGGGTTTACTGGTTTTATTTTGTGATCTTTTTTATCAAAAATTTTTAACCAAAGGTTTAAAAATTTAAATATTGAAACTATAAATAATACACTAATTAACATAAAAACCAACTTCATGAAGAGGTCAATTATGGAATACAGTGCAATATTAGCTATGATGGCATCCGTATTTTATGGAGCACAAGCAATAACCGTAGAATATGGAATTAATAAATTTAAAACAATTAAAAATACTTCCCCCTCCTTTCTAGCTGCCTTCATTAGTATTGTCGTTAGTGTAATTATTTTCTGGATCCTATTATTAGTAAGAGGTCCAAATCTAAATGAAATTAAATTCATTAATTTATGGCCATTTATTTTGGCCGGAACTTTAAATCCAGCAATTTTCAGGCTTTTATATTTTAAAAGTATAGATGAAGTAGGGGCTGGTATTTCTTCAGCAATTGTAGCTGCAAATCCTGCAATAGCAGCTATTATTGCGATAGCTTTGCTTGGAGAAAAGCTAACTATCTTTACTATGGTTGGGATAAGCTTAATTATTTTTGGAGGATCATTAATCCAACTACTTAGAAATACAGAAAATGAAAAGAACGATGACCTATTGATAAAGAGATTAAAAGAAACTGATAAAGAAGATTTAATTTACCCAATTAGTGCGATGACTTTTATTGGGAGTTCCTATGTTTTCGTTAAATTCGGACTTAATATTATTCCAAATTCTTTCATTGCAACAACAGTTGCTCAAACAACGGCCTTAGTAATATTTCTAATTTTAATAATCTTCTATAAAGATTTACGCCCAAATAATATTGAATTAAATTCTTCTACACTGGCTTTTACTTTAGCTGGTGTTTTTGTTGCTCTAGGATGGTTATCAAGTTTTACAGCTCTCAAATATGGGACAGCAATAACAGTAATCCCTTTAGCTAATATTTTTCCTTTAATCGTTTTAATAGGATCCTACAGTTTAGCTAAAGAATTTCCCAAATCATTTAAAATAGTATTTGCGATAATTTCAATAATAGTTGGAGCTATAATCATACAAATTGTCTGATCCAAAATTTGATTTACTCTACTATTAGAAAATTCTAAGAATTCTTGTAACATCCCCCCATTTTTGAAAGAAGAGGCTTCCACCATTCACACCTTCCTGATCCAAAGTTGAGATGTTACCGTGAAAATAACGTAAAGTTAAGAGCCACTAACTCTTAATAGACATCCAAACTCGGTTTTCCAACACTCGCCAACTTACACCGAGAATAGAGAGGTAAGGTCTTTTCTATGGAGTCCAAGGGGATGAAAATTCTCACTATTCACAGCTAACGACGGATTCATTCCTCGAAACCTTTGAGTCCGCCGCACTTGGATGCAAAGAATTGAAGAAAAATCTTATCACAAACTTGCCATGAAAATGATACTTAAAACTAGTGTTGGGACTATTTAAAGTTTAAATTGGTGTATTATCGCTTTAAAAGGGAGAGATCTTACTCAAACACAAAGATAACTAAGGTATTAATATACTATATTATACTGCTCCATAATTTTTAAGTGAAATATTCTATTTTTTTTTTTTTGAATTATATTCTGCTTTTATTTTCGAAAATCTATAATTGACTTTTTTGTATTTCTTATCGTTTTAATATCATAAATAATCATTATGATGTATATTAAGTAAATTTAACTTGATTATTTGAAATTATTCGATTTTTTCAAAATTATAATATGAAAATTTTAAAAGTTTCGTATTATGTTTTAACTTTATTAACTATTTCATCTTATTATTTATGGTGTATTGTTTACAAAAATTTAATTTTACAATACTAAAACTTTATTCATTAGAACGATTCAGCCCCAAAAGCTTTTATTAATAAACTTAATTTCCTAATCGTGGTAAAATGAGTGGCACCAACACAAAAGAAGAAGTATTAAACGAAGTTAAGGAAAAAAATATAAAATTTATAAGATTACAATTTGTCGATATAAATGGAACTATAAAAAGTATTAAAATACCATCTAAAGAATTAGAAAACGCCTTTGATGGGATAATGTTCGACGGTTCATCAATTGAAGGATTTGTAAGAGTTTATGAAAGCGATATGTTTTTAAAACCAGATGCTTCAACTTTTGCTATTTTTCCTTGGGATAATAATGTTGGCAGAATAATCTGTGATGTTTATAAACAAGACGGAGTAACTCCTTTCGCTGGTGACCCTCGATACGTACTTAAAAAAAATCTAGAAAAACTCAAAGAGTTTGGGAACGTAGAATTCCTTGTAGGACCCGAACTTGAATATTATCTTTATAAAGAGGAAAACGAATTCCTTATTAACCAGGATGATGAAAGCTATTTCGACTTTACTCCAAATAATCTAGCCCAGAAAGTGAGAAAGGATATTGCGGAAACAATGATGGAAATGAATATAGAATTTGAATCCGCTCACCACGAAGTTGGAGCTAGTCAGCATGAAGTAGATTTTAGATTTAGCAACGCATTAGAAACAGCTGACTCCATACTCACCACTAAAGCAATCACAAAATATATGGCTAGAAAAAACGGATTAATTGGTACATTTATGCCTAAACCATTCGCAGATGAACCAGGAAATGGCATGCATTTACATATTAATATTTCAGGAGAAAAAAATCTATTCTCTGGTGATCAAAAGTTAGATCTTTCTAAAAAGGGTTTATACTTCGTTGGAGGATTATTAAAACATTCAGACGCAATTACAGCAGTAACAAATCCAACAGTCAATTCTTATAAAAGAATGGTGCCTGGTTACGAAGCCCCTGTTTACGTAACATGGGGTAGAAGAAATAGATCAACATTAATTAGAATACCATCTTCAGAAAAAAAATCGAGAAGAATAGAATATAGATCTCCAGATCCAAGTGCAAATCCATACTTAGCATTCTCAGTTATACTTGCAGGAGGTTTAGATGGGATCAAAAACAAAATAATACCACCAGAACCTGTAATGCAAAATGTTTACAAATTCACTGAGGATGAAAGAAAAGAAAAAAACATCAAAATATTACCAGGTACATTAAAAGAAAGCATCGAAGCGCTTAAAAAAGACGAAGTAATCAAAAAATCATTAAAAGGTGCTTATAAAGAATTCATTAAACATAAAGAAACCGAATGGGGAGAGTACATAGAAAATGTGTCAGACTGGGAAAGACAGAGATATCTAGACATTTAACTTCTCATCTCTCATCATATTAAATTCTTTGCCTTACTCGCATTCGTTCGTGAGTAAAAAATCAATGTATGGAGCTAGGGACAGAAATATTTTAAGTTTTATAGCCCCCTCCCCCTATCGTTTCAGGTGGAAACTAAATTTTTAGAACCAATCAGAAATAGACGGTAACCACTGAAATA
>CAYNOZ010000053.1:5288-10707 GCA_964398955.1 uncultured Thermococci archaeon
ATTTTTGTATTTTTTTTAGATATTCTATCTTTCATCTTTCCACTTGAAATTATGGGGTGGGGGAGTACTTTGTGGGATTTGGTAAAATATTAAACTGCTCGGATCTTTATTGCATTAGTTCAATTGGTTCCAGGTAGTGTAAACTATGAATTTCGATCGCACTGTCGATGATATAGTTAATGATATGAAAGGATTTATTGATAGAAAAGATGCAAAATTTTTATTAGAACTGATGAAAGGTAAAGAAGTTCCGATTAATAAAAATGACGTTAATTTAAAGATTAGAGATATTGTTCCTGGCATGCATGAAGCTTCTATTACCTGTTCTGTTAAAAGGATTTCTAATGTGAGAGAGGTAAACGGAGACGAAACAGTAAATTTACTAGTAGAGGATAACACTGGTGAAGCAAGATTAACAATGTGGGAGGAAAATACTAAACTGGCAAACAAAATAGATATTGGAGACATAATCAAGGTTGAAAACTGTCACACGAAAGAAGGATTTGATGAGAAATTAGAGCTTCAGTTGAATGATGAAGGATCCTTTGAAATTATTGAAAAAAGGTATGAACAGAATATTAAAAAAATAGATGATTTAAAATTAAATGACGAACAAGTAGATATATTTGCAGAGATTTTTGGTAAATCAACAGTTAAACAATTTGAATCTAATGGCAAACAAAAAAGAGTTATAAACTTACTTTTGAGAGATGAAACTGGTTTGATGCCTGCTTCTCTTTGGAATTCTCACGTGGATAAAGTTAAGAGCTTATCTGTTGGAGATTATGTAATTCTTGAAAATGCTAAAGTGAAAGAGGGTTATTCAACTGACCTTGAGGTTACAATACCTTGGGATTCGAGAATAATTGAAAATCCAACCGATGAATCAATTGATAAGGAATTGTATGAAGAAAAACCTATTGAATTAAGTGAAATAGAGGGTAAAGAAAATGTTTGGGTACAAGGTGAAGTAGTTAAATGTGGAGATTTAAACACTTTCACGAAAAAGGATGGAACAATGGGAATGGTTCGTCCACTTGAAATCATGGGGGATGGTAGAACCATAAAGGTAAAGTTATGGGATAAACATGCAACTCATGAGTATGATCAAGGCAAAGTTATATTTATTCAGAATGGACAGGTTAAAGATAATTACAATAACGTTGAATTGCACTTAGGATGGAAATCTAGGGTTAAAGAAATTTGAATTTCTGCTCGTATTTGGTTAAATCTCCACCTGAAATGATCGGGTCATTTAAATTTATAAATTATCGGAATTTTCGGAAGCTACCCTCAAAAGTTTTTATAGGTTTGAAATATTATTCATCATGAATATTTAAAAGATATCATGGAATTGAATTAAAAATTAAAAAATTAATTAGTTATAGGGTCTCTACTTCTGAATAATATACATTAAAGTAGAAATTGTTGATTTAAATCAATTAAGACTTTTAAATTACTTATTGGACTAAAATTTGTATAATTCAATTAAGGTTTTTCAATAAAACCTATTAATAGCTAAATTCAAATTTAGGTGTGAAGAGTATGAGTAATGATAATGAAGATCTTGAGAATTTACCTGGTGTAGGACCGGCAACTGCGGAATCACTTGAGGATGAGGGTTTTGAATCACTAGAAGCATTAGCAGCAGCTTCTCCTTCGGAATTAAAACAAGTTGAATCAGTGAGTGAATCTAAAGCTAGAGATATTATACAAGCAGCTCGAGAACAAGCAGACATGGCTGGATTCAAAACAGGTGAGGAGATTCTAGAAGAAAGAAAAAGCATTAAAAGAATTAGTACGGGAAGTGAAGAATTTGATGAGCTTCTTGAAGGAGGTATAGAAACTCAATCAATAATTGAAGCATATGGGCCTTATGGATCAGGAAAAACACAATTAGCTCATCATTTAGCTGTAAGCGTACAACAGACTGAAGATGACGGCGGTATAGATCGTAATGCTATTTATATTGATACTGAAAACACATTTAGGCCTGAAAGAATCAAACAAATCGCAAATGCTAAGGATTTGGATCCGATTGAAATTTTAGACGGAATCAATGTCGCTAGAGCCTTTAATTCAGATCATCAAATGGTTTTAGCTGAAAAAGCTGAAGAATTAGCTAAGGAACAAGATATTGGTTTATTAATAGTTGATTCATTAATGGCTCATTTCCGGGCAGAGTATGTAGGGAGAGGGGCTTTGGCAGAAAGACAACAAAAATTAAATAGACATCTAAGTGCAGTTCATAGGGTGGCTAATCTTCATAATGTAGCCGTATATGTGACAAACCAAGTACAGTCTGATCCTGATTCGTTCTTTGGAAATCCAACCAAACCAATCGGTGGTCACATTTTAGGACACTCAGCAACCTTTAGAATTTATCTAAGAAGAGGTAAGAAAGGTAAGAGAATTGCTAGGTTAGTTGATTCACCTAGTTTACCAGAAGGAGAAGCAGCGTTTAATATAGCTACTGAAGGTATTACTGATTAAATTTGGGATAAAATGGATGAATCAGTGAATTTTATAGTCGACATGGATGGAGTGATATATAGAGATGGTGATCCTCTTGAAGGAGCGATCAAACTCTCTAATTTTTTAAATAATAACTATAAGTTAACTTTTTTAACTAATAACTCTTCTAAAACCCCTAATGACTATATGAAAAAGCTATCAACTTTAGGTATTGACATCTCAGAAGAACAGATAATGACTTCTGGTAAGGCAACAGCTCTTTATTTAAAGAATGATTTAAATACAGAGAATAAGAATTGTTACGTTATAGGTGGATCAGGACTTATTGAACAAGTTCAGGAAATAGGATGGAATGTTCTATCTTTAGATGAATTTAAGAATAGTTGGAAAAATGTAAGTGCAGTAATTGTTGGCTGGGATAAACATTTTACTTTTGATAAAATGAAATATGCTACATTAGCTATAAGAAATGGATCCAAATTTATTGGAACAAATCCTGACAACACATATCCTTCAAAAGAAGGAATAATACCTGGGGCAGGGGCAATTATTTCTTCAATTCAAACTCCTTCAGAAGTAACTCCAACTATAATAGGAAAACCTAATTCTTGGATGTTTAGGGAGATGGATCTGAATAAGAATGAAAAAACCATTATTATAGGTGATAGATTAGATACAGATATTAAATTCGGTAAGAATGTCGGTATATCAACTGCTTTAGTTTTATCTGGTATTTCCAATGATAAAGATTTAAAGAATATTGATGATGAAGATAAGCCTGACTATGTTTTTAATAATGCTAAAGACATATATGATAAAATAAAAAGTGATGAATTTAAATTTAAATTTTAAGTTAAAATGTAATGGGGTTTTTCGATGATAGATGATGCTCAGGAAATGATTTTAGTTCTGGATTTTGGAGGGCAGTATAGTCAACTTATAGCTCGGAGAATTAGAGAAGCAAATGTTTTTTCTAAGTTAGTGCCTTTTGATATATCTTTAGAAGATATTAAGGATTTAGATCCTGATGGAATTGTCTTGTCTGGTGGACCTTCTAGTGTTTATGAAAAAGGGTTCTTATCCGTTAATGAGGACCTTTTTGATTTAGGAGTTCCTATTTTAGGAATTTGTTATGGGATGCAGTTAATGGGTGGACTTCTGCCTGGTGGTGAAGTAGAGTCTGCTGAAAAGAGGGAATATGGTAGCGCAGTTATGGAAATAGATAATAGAATGAGTCTTTTTGATGGTGTTGATCAGAAAACCGAGTGTTGGATGAGTCATGGTGATCGTGTCGTTGAGGTACCTGAAGGATTTAAAGTAATGGGGCATACTAGTAATTCACCTATTGCAGCCATGGGGAATCCAGTGTTGGATTTATATGGTGTTCAGTTTCATCCAGAAGTAACTCACACGGCTCGAGGTCAGGATATACTTGAGAATTTTCTTTTCAAGATATGTGGATGTTCTGGTGATTGGACAACTTCTAATTTTATAGAGAATAAAATTCGTGAAATAAGAGAGGAAGTTGGTGAATCTAAAGTGATTTGCGGTTTAAGCGGAGGTGTTGATTCATCTGTAGCTGCGAAACTTGTGCATGAAGCAATTGGAGATCAATTAACTTCTATATTCGTAGATCATGGGTTATTACGTAAGAATGAGCCTGAAGAGGTTAGAGAAACTTTTGGTAAAAAATTTGATATGGATTTAGATTACGTAGATGCCAGAGACAGGTTTTTTAATAAGTTAAAGGGAATAAAGGATCCTGAGAAGAAAAGGAAAATAATTGGTGAAGAATTTATAAGAGTCTTCGAGGAGGAAGCGAATAAAATTGGAGATGCTAAATATCTAGTTCAAGGCACAATTTATTCTGATGTAATAGAAAGTGGTGGCACTGATCAAGCCTCAGTCATAAAAAGCCACCATAATGTTGGCGGGTTACCAGAAGAAATTGGATTAGATATAATAGAACCTCTAAGAAGTATTTTCAAAGATGAAGTTAGAGAAGTTGGTGAGAAGCTTGGGCTCCCCGATAGTATAGTATGGAGACAACCATTCCCAGGACCAGGATTAGGGATAAGAGTATTAGGAGAAGTCACTCGCAAAAAAGTAAAAATTGTAAGAGAAGCTGATGCTATACTCAGAAAAGAAATAAAAGAATCTGGTTTGGACAATGAAATTTGGCAATATTTTGCAGCATTACCACCAATGAGAAGCGTAGGTGTAATGGGGGATCAAAGAACATACAGTTATACTGTAGGAATAAGAGCAGTAAAAAGCAAAGATGCAATGACAGCAGATTGGGCTAAGATTCCACATGAAGTCCTTGATAGAATATCTACAAAAATCACAAACGAAGTAGATCATGTGAATAGAGTAGTCTATGATATAACATCAAAACCTCCTGCAACAATTGAATGGGAGTAAAATACCAATATTTTTCAAACTTTTTTTAGTTTTATTTTTTAAAGTTGAAATTCGTGAATGACCCCAAGTTTTTTAAAGAATACCACATAAAACTTATAAGGAAAGAAATTTTTTAAGTTTTAAGTATTCCCCTTTATTAATCTGTGGAGTTTCATTTAGGTTTGATCGATTCTTGTTTAAACTCTGGAATCAGTAAGAAAAAGTAGTTCTATGACTTATATGTTGGTTTCATTTATTAAAGTTTGAAATTTAGCTTTTAAGATTAAAATTATTGAAATTTAAGTTTTAAACAGGTTTTTACGGAATATATTATGAGGAGGGTTAATTATGGAATGTCCTGAATGTGGAAGTGAGAATGTTGTGGAAGATTATGAAGAAGGCGAAATTGTTTGTGAAGAATGTGGATTAGTCATATCAGATGGAATAGTTGATCAGGGGCCTGAGTGGCGTTCATTTGATAGTGAGGATAGGGATAAGAAGAAAAGATCAGGAGCTCCATCCACCTACATGATTCACGACA
>CAYNOZ010000054.1:0-10512 GCA_964398955.1 uncultured Thermococci archaeon
TTGAAAGGTAATGATGAAATAGATTTTAGTGAGTTGGAGGATGTTCTTGGTCAGGAGGTTGAGATTTCTGGTTTGGATGAATTGAGGGAGTTAACTGGTAGGGGTCCTGGTGTGATTTGTCCTGTTTCGTTGGATTTACCTCTTTTTATTGATGAGAAGGTTTTTGAATCTGTGAAAATTAATTTTGGGTCTGGGGATCCTGGTTATGGGTTGGAAATTTTTTCAGAGGATTTGAAAAAGTTAGATTATAGAAAAGTTCTTAATTTGTCTAAAGATTGATTTTTGTCTCTTATTTATTTGTTTAGTTTTTTTAGTAGTGTTTTTGATTTTTTTGGTATTCTTATTCTTACGTAGTTCTGTGTTAGGTTTTCAAAGTCTTTACCTGATTCTGTTAGTATTCCTTTTTCTTTTAGGGTTTTGGCTAGGTCTTTATCCTTGTTTTTGGTTCCGATTAGTAGTATTGGGGTTTTTGGGTGGGTTTTGGAGATTTGGTAGTTTTTTTGGAGTTCTTTGATTAGTTTTTGTTTTTCTTCGGTTATTTTGGTTCTTACTTTTGATAGGTATTGGTCGTGATGGTTTTCCAGTATTTTTCTTACTATGTAGGAGCTTGTTTTGGAGATTTGGAATGGTAAGTTTACTTTATCGTAGTATTTTGTTAGTTCTTTGGATAATATTCCGTATCCTACTCTTAGTCCTGCCATTCCAGATCCTTTTGAGAAGGATCTTATCACTATTAGGTTCTTATAGTCTGTTATTAGATTTATTGCAGAGTTATCGTTCCCTACGAAGTCCATGTATGCTTCATCTACTACAACTATTGAATTTGTTTCTTCGGTTTTTTCTAATATTTTTTTCAGATTTTTTAGTTTGATTAGTTGTCCTGTTGGATTGTTTGGGTTGTCTATGTAGACTATGTTTGGTTTGGTTTTCTCTATTTTTTTGGCGAATTTTTTTGTTGGGAATTTGAATTGGTTTTTTGGTTTCAGTTTTAAGCTATTGTATTGGCCTGATAAGACTTTGATTTCGGTTATGTATTCTGAGAATTGTGGTGTGATTCCTAGAACTTTGGTTTGTTCGTTTATTAGGAATTTGTTGATTTTTTCTAGTATTCCCATTGATCCGCTTCCTATTCTTATTTGTTCGTATAAGTTTTTGTTAGTTCTTTTTCTCCAGTATTTCGATATTTCTTTTTTCAGGGTTTCGTGGTATGGTTGTGGATACTGTGAAGGGTCTATTTCTTGGAATTTTTTGGTTCTTAGTATTTTTTTGATTTGTTTTGGTGGTCCAAATGGGTTTACTCCTAGTGAGCAGTCTAAATAATTTTTTTGTTCTTCATCTTCTTCTTTTACGTAGGATCCTCTGTTGAAGTCTATTAAATTGTCTTTAATATTCTTTTCCAGGTTCATCTATTCACTTCCAGTAAATTATTAAATTATTGTAAAAAAGGCGTTGTTGTTTGGGATTTA
Source organism: uncultured Thermococci archaeon (assembly GCA_964398955.1). Taxonomy (GTDB): domain Archaea; phylum Methanobacteriota_B; class Thermococci; order Thermococcales; family CAYNOZ01; genus CAYNOZ01. The sequence goes on from CAYNOZ010000054.1 coordinate 1,467, forward strand.
ATAAATAATTAAAAGGTAGAAAAAATAGGTTAGTTTTTAGGCTTCTTTTGTTGCTAGGGTCCATGTACTCCAGAGGAATGGTATCCATACGAATAGTATTACTATTATTGCGGTTATGTACACTGTATCCATTATATCACGCTCCATATTAGTGTTATGATTATCACTGCTGGGTAGATGAATTTAACCCATGGTTCCCACCATTTGCCGAATTCGAAGTATGAGCGACTGTTTATGTGTTCTCTGGCTTTGTCTGCTCCGTAGTACCATGCGAATGCTATACTTGCTAGTATTGCTCCAATTGCTAGTGTCCATACTGTTGATATTTGAGTTACTATTGAGTTGTACCCTGTGTCTATTGCTGCTGGTACCATTACTATGAAGACTGCTATTGTCATTACTATTGAGCTTTTTTCTCTTGACCATCCTAGTCTATCCATTAATGCGTCTACGTTTACTTCTGTCATTGATATGGTTGATGATATTCCTGCTGCTGAGAAGCTTAGGAAGAACAGTATTGCGAATATTTGTCCTCCTGCCATTTTATTGAATACTTGTGGTAGTGTTAAGAATATTAGTGGTGGTCCTGCGTTTGGTGCTACGTTGAATGCGAATACTGCTGGGAATATTGCGAATCCAGCCATTATAGCTACGGTTACATTTCCAAACATTACGGATATAGTGGTTAGGTTTATGTCATCATCTTCATTTAGATAACTACCGTATATAACCATTGATCCTCCTACTAGGCTTAGTGTGAAGAATGCTTGTGACATTGCTATTAGCCAGGTCTGTGGTTTCATTACCATGCTTAGGTCTGGTGACATGAAGAATTTTATTCCTTCGTAGGCTCCTCCAAGTGATACAGACCATATTGCTAGTATTACTATTATTCCAAACAGCATTGGAAGCATTATTTTTGTTGCTTTTTCTATACCATCTTGAACTCCGAAGTATATGGCTAACATTGTTATAAGAAGTGCTATTCCTCCCCAAAATATTGACATTGGTTGATAGGATAATGCTCCTAATAATGGTTCTGGATTACTAGTTATTGTTGATCCCGTAAATGAACCTATTAGATAACGTAATGAATAACCTATTATAGGCAGGTAAAAAGCTGGTATTAAGAAAACCGTTATATTTGGGATTATACCTAAGTATTTGCCTCCGGGCATCCCTACCTTTTCGAAGGCTTTGATGGGGCCTCCGTCTTGGCTTCTTCCTAATCCCCATTCTACTGTTAATCCTATGATACCTGCTACCAACAAGAAGAAGAAGTACGGTATTAAGAACGCTGCTCCTCCATTCCGTCCTGCTCTGAAGGTGAACATCCAAATATTTCCTAGTCCTACTGCTGAACCCATTGTAGCGGCAATAAATCCGAACTTTGATTTCCATCTCTCTCTTTCAGGCATATTAAACCTCATTTTCTTAGTAGTTAAATTTATTAAAAAACTTTTTGATCACTTCTGTTCATACGAATAAAATATTCGAATTTTCTGGATTATTTTTAATTCTTTAAAACTTAACTTATTCACATATAATTTAACTTAATATCAAATATAAAGATAAATTATAAAAATACTTAAAACAATATTAAATGTACTAGAACAAATAAATTAAATTGTAAAAATTAGAAATATCAGTACATCCAAGGAAATTCTCAATTAAAAGTTCTAGAAACATTGAATTATATTAATTAAAGAAATAAGGTGATTATATTACAAAAGACGAAGTAAACCTAATCGGTAAAAGATTTTTTGAAGGTCCTAATGTTCATGCATTATTTCCAGTAATGGAAGCAAGATTAAAGCTTAATAAATGGGTTGATACTCCATCAGATCCTAAATTCGCAGAAAAACTATTATCATTAATTCCAGAACTAAAAGAGCATACCTGCTCTAAAGGATATCCAGGAGGATTCGTTGAAAGACTAGAGGAAGGAACATACCCAGCACACATAATAGAACATATAGCCTTAGCTATTCAGGAAAAAGTTGGACCAAAGGTATCTTTCGGAAAAACAAGAAGAGAAAATAATGATATATACAAGGTAGTGATAGAATATGAATACAAAAAAATTGCTGAGATATCTTTAGAAGCTGGGATATACATACTAAACAGTTTACATAAGAATGAATTAGATCAGGAGAAGTTCGATGAATACATAAATAATGCTAAAAAATTAAGCAGAGAAGTAAGGCTTGGACCAAGCACTAAAGCTATACTTGAAGCAGCAAAAGATAGAAAAATCCCATATAAAAGGCTTCACCCTGAATACAGTCTTTTCGCTTTAGGATGGGGGAAACATCGGAAAAGGATATGGGGGCCTATAACATCACAGTCCTCTTTATTGAGTGATGACTTAATAACTTTCGATAAGGATCTTACTAAAAGATTTCTTGATCAAAATGGATTTCCAGTCCCTAGAGGTGGAGTAGCTAATTCTTTAGAAGAAGCAGTTGAAGTTGCTGAAAATTTAAGTTTTCCTCTAGTTGTAAAGCCTAAGGGCGGTAACCACGGTGAGGGAGTAGTCGGTGATCTAAGAAATAAAAGAGAGGTTATTGGAGCCTATGAGATAGCTAATAAATATTCTGAAAAAGTTATTGTTGAAGATTATATAGACGGTGATGATTACAGATTTTTAGTAATTGATAATGAATTAAAGGCTGTTGCTAAAAGAGAACCAGCTCATGTTATAGGAGATGGTAATTCAAGTATAAAAGAATTAGTTGAGAAAGTTAATAAGGACCCAAGACGGGGAGAAGGACATGAAAAGGTTTTAACTAAAATTTCACTTGAAAAAGAAGAATTAATGACCTTAAGTGAACAAGGGTACACGGTTGAGGATATTCCCAATAAAGGGGAAAAAGTTCTCTTGAGAACCGGAGGAAATCTAAGTACAGGAGGAACTTCAGTTAATTACAGTAATAAAGTCCATGATTCCTTTAAAAAAGTAGTTGAAAGAATGAGTAAAATTCTAGGTATGGATATAGTTGGCATAGATATAATAGCCAATGATATCACTATTCCTCCTTCAGAAGCTAATTGGGGTGTAATAGAAGCTAATACTAGTCCTGGACTAAGAATGCACCTATCACCAGGAATCGGAGAATCCATCCCCGTAGGAAAAGAAATCATAGATTATCTTTACCCAAAAGGAGATGGAAGAATACCTTTAATAGCTATAACTGGAACTAATGGAAAAACTACTGTAGCTAGAATGATAGAATGGGTAGCAAGAAATCAAGAATACACAACTGGAATGACTGTAACAGGAGGAATCTACAAAAACAATGAAAGAATAGTAAAAGGTGATACTACAGGTCCTTGGAGTGCTAATGTTGTACTAAACGATCCTGAAATAGATTTTGCAGTACTTGAAACAGCTAGGGGAGGAATACTGAGAAGAGGATTAGGGTTTGACAGATGCAACGTAGGAGTAGTAACAAATATCGGAAAGGATCACTTAGGCGTAGATAACTTACAAGACAAAGAAGATCTATTCTGGATAAAATCCCTAATACTTGAGGCAACAGAAAAGGACGGATATTGCATCATAAATGCCAATGACAATTACACAGAAAGACTTATCGAAAAAGCAAATGGAAAACCTATATTATTCTCTACAGAAAGGAATAATTTAGTAAATAAACACATAGAACAACAAAAAACAGTTTTCGTCCATGAAAAAGGTTCAATCTACAGTTACATCAATGATGAAAAAAATCATCTAACCAATGTTAATGATCTACCTTATTTAGAAGGTGGAGCCGAAATGTTAATTGAAGACACATTATCAACGATATCAGCCTGCTACTCCGTAGGAATAAAACCAGAAAAAACTATTGAATCACTTAAAACCTTTGAATTGGACGAAGAAAAAAATCCAGGAAGAATGAACAAACTCCAAATCAATGATCTGAAAATAGTACTAGATTACGCCCACAACCCAGACAGCCTAAAAGCACTAGGAGAATATGCTAACCACTTAAAAGCCAAAAGAAAAATAATAGTATTCACAGCACCAGGAGACAGAAGAGACGACCTAATAAAAGAATGCGGAGAAGAAATGACTGAATGGTTCGACGAAATAATAGTAACAGAAAACCCAAACCCAGAAATGAACATGATGAGAGGAAGAAACGAAGGAGAAATATCCAAACTAATAAACGAAGGAATAAGAGAAAAAGGAAAAGAACCAAACTCAACATACAACAACGTAGAAAACGCAGTAAAACACGCAATAGAAATCACAAACCCAGAAGATCTGCTAATACTAGCAGACCTAGACCTAACAAAAGAAAAACTGAAAAAAATCATAGAAACAAAAAAATAAGAACTAATTCTCTTCGTACTTTTCATGAGCAGGATGAATACCTTGAGGAAAGAAAGGTTTCCGATCCTTATAATTATACTTACACTTATTAGCTAAAATCTCCACTACAATATTCTCAGAATATATAGGTTCACCGTACTTCAACTCCGCCATATTAGTCGAACCAATCTTAGAACCGTCAATTACAATAACATTTCTAGAACCTAAAACTGAAAACTCATTTTTCCCGAAATCCCAAATAGCTGCAGTATCTTCACCTAAACCTACCCCTAGAATGCCTGGATTCTCAGTAACTACATGAATCAACCTAGGAAACCTACCTCTAGCCGTAAAATGAGTATCAATTACAGCATCATCTATGAAACCTAAACCTTGGGAAAGTTCAACTTCACCACCTAATAAGGAATCCTCACTTTCACCTTGAGAAATCATAGGCCCCGTCATGCAAGCAGCACCGGCACTTGTACCACCAAGTGTTGCACCACCTTCAAATTTTTCTTGAAGAGCATTTAAAGCCTTAGTACCGCTAAATAATCCAGTTATTCTTAATTGATTTCCTCCAGAAAAGAAAAACGCATCAGGTTTTCTAACCTCCTCCACAATCTTTTCCGAATTAGCTTCTTCCCTATCAAGAGGATGTATTAACTCAGTCTTAGCACCCATCTTCTTAAAAAGTCCAGTATAAACATTAGCAGTTTTAATCGGTTCACTACTCGCTGATGGAATAACACCTATTAATGGCGCTTCATCAACTCCATCCATAGCCCTATCAAAAAACTCCTTAAAAATCGGTTCTTCTGGATGCTTATCAACATTACCACCAATAGTTATAATTGATCCCTTGGAATTTCCCATATACAACACCAATAATACTAAGATATTGAAATATTAATAGTATTCTGATTTTAATGCCAAAACCTTAAATTTTCTCAGATAGGAAAATCTTTTAATAATACCTTGTCATATTATTTGTTGGTGTAATTTATGGCCAATGTTAGTGTAGATAAAGATAAGTGTGTTGGTGACAGAATTTGTGCATCTATGCACCCAGATATTTTTGATATGGATTCAGACAATAAAGCGTTCGTCAAAGAGGGAATGGATGAGCTTGAAGGCGATGATTTGGAAAGAGCTAAAGAAGCAGCAGATGCTTGCCCAGTAGACGCAATAATTATCGAATAAAATTATTATTTTCCTATTTTTTATTATAAAATCATTAAAAATATTAGTAGAAAAGAATTATATTCTACAGAAAAGAAGAAATCTTTTATTTTTCAAAAGCTTTGAATTTATCTTTTTGTGCTCCACAAATAGGGCATCTATCTGGAGCTTCTCCTTCAGTTGTATAACCGCATCTGGAACATATTTGTACTGTACCTATTTCATAATCTTTCCCTGAATCAACTGCTTGTTTAGCTTCCTGGAACATGCTAGCATGTATTTTCTCCGCTTCTAAAGCCCAGTTAAAGGAAGTGACTGCTTCTTTTTCATCTTGAAATTCAGCTACTTTCTTGTATACTGGATACATCTCATTTATTTCGAATGTTTCACCATCTATTCCTTTTTGCAGATTTTCTGAAGTATCTCCCAACCCGTAAGGCGCTTCTCCAGCCCCTTCACCACCAACCTGTGGCATTCTTTCTAAATGGTTACTAGCATGAACTTCTTCAGCAAAAGCTATAGCCCTAAATAATCTAGCAACATTAGGATAATCCTCTTCCTCCGCTACCTCCGCATAATTTTTGTACCTCATATGAGCTTGGCTCTCACCTGAAAAGGCATTATGCAGATTAGATTCCGTCATATCATGCAAAATATTACCTCAATCTAACTAAAAATTAAATCTTAAATCATTTTTGGTTCAAAAATCAAACCAATAAAAACAATAAAATTTAAGCTAAAAGATTCCTTAACTAAAAAAAATTAAATAAATAAATCAATAAATCAATAAAATTATCTTTCGTTGTTGGGTAAGACCTCGTCCTTTAGGGAGAGGTCACTTCACTAGAATGAATACCAACTATATTATTTAGAATTTGCTGAAAGCTCTTTTAACTACTTCATTCAATGCTGGATGGATGTGAACAGCATCTGTGATGTCAAAGACATTTCCTGGGTCCTGATTCATAGCTACTACAACTTCGTGAATTAATATTGAAGCATCAGGCCCTATTATGTGGGTTCCAAGTATTTCGCCATTATCAGGATTTACTAAAACCTTAACGAATCCATCCTCCTCCTTCAAAGCTAATCCCATCGCAGTATCTTCATACTCGTATATTGCCTTTAGAAAATCTATTCCTTCATCCTCTAGTTCTTCTTCGGTCTTACCTACACCCGCAACTTGTGGTTTAGAAAATATTGCGCGCGGCATAACACTATAATCCATCTCATGATTATGATCAGTGAAGGCATTCCAATAAACTACCTGCGCCTCTAAGTTAGCTGTGTGTTTGTACATATTATTTCCAATAATATCTCCTAATGCCCAGACATTTTCGGCAGTAGTTCTAAGATATTCATCGGTTTTAACGAATCCTCGTTCATCAGTATCAATACCGCCTTCTTCAACCTTTAACCTATCAGAATTTGGAGTTCTACCAGCAGCTATCAAAAGTTCATCACCAGAAACATCTACCTGATCACCATTTTCATCTTCACTTACAACTTTAATCTCATCTTCCTGCTGATAGGCTTCAATTGCTTCATATCCATCTATAACATTAACTCTTCTATCAAATATTTTAGTAAATTTTTTATTAACATCTGAATCTTCTCTAGGTAGAAGACCGCTTCTACCGATAATACTTACATCAGATCCCATTGCATCAAAGAAATGTCCTAATTCAACCCCTACGTATCCTCCACCTACAATCACTAAGTGATTAGGTCTCTCTTTTAACTTTAAACCTTCCTTACTAGTGATATAGTCAACATCTTCAATACCGTTGATAGGTGGGATAAACGGTCTTGACCCAGCTGCGACAATAACTTTTTCTCCTTTAATTCTTTTCTCATCAACTTCTAAAGTTCTATCCTCCACAAATTCTCCAACGGTATTGAAGAGAGTATGATGATCTGATTGTCTTAAGCCTTCATATATATTATCAGAATCCTTTTCCACGTGTGAATTAACTTCTTCAACAATAGAAGAAAAATCTATACCATTAACCTCAGAATCTACTCCAAATTTCTCAGAATTTTTTATATCTTCAACTAAATCAGCTCGATGAATCAGCATCTTAGAAGGAATACATCCTCTATTTAAACAAGTACCACCTAAAGGACCGTCCTCAACAACTGCAACATCCAAACCTCTTTGAACTGCAGCAGAAGCCACATCTAAACCTGAACCAGAACCTATAACAATAACATCAAACTCTTCCATAAAAAACAACCTCTAAAAACAACCTTTAAACAACTTAAACCTAAAAGAATAAAAAAATTATGATCCAAAAAACTACTAACTAAAATTCTTTTATCTTCGTAAACTCATCTTTAAACTGTTCTCTTTTAATTAAATAAAATCCTAAAAATATAATTAAAAAACCTATAATTGTAAAACTATCTACTGACTCATTTAAAAATATCCAACCGGCAACTGCAGCAAAAAACGGTGAAACATAAGAAACTAGATTTATCTCCACAGGTCCTAACCTTTCAAGTAAATCAAAGTAAATCATAAAACCAATAACCCCCGAGATAATCGAAAGATAAAATACAGGAATTATTGCATCCTTAGTCCAAACAATTGAAGATAAAGACTCCAACCTACCTAAACTTATTAAATGCATCATAATTGCTCCAGTTATCATTGCCCAAGAAATCATAGTCTCCCTAGGCAAATCAGCATCAACTCTTCTGATCAGAACACTACCTAAAGCAAATGATAAAGCAGCCCCAAACACTAAAAACTTGCCTAAGACATCCTCAGAAAGCAAATTAGCCGGATCAGGCCTTGAGATAACAATAATACCTAAAAAACCTAAACCAACCCCAATAATACCTAAAAAAGATAATTTCTCACTAGGTAACAAAGAACGGGCAAAACCAGTAGTGAACAAAGGATTCAAACTAACTATCACCGCCGCAACAGCACTAGTAGTTGACAACTCCCCAACATATAAAAAAGCATTATAACCAGCGAACATCAAAGCACCACTAATAAGAACCATCACCCACTCCTCTCTACCACTTGGCAACCACTTATCAGTAACAAAATAAGAATAAACCAAAATAACTAAACCAGCAATATAATAACGAATAGCAGCATAAATAACAGGAGGAAAAAACTTCAAACCAGTCTTAATAGCCATAAAAGAAACTCCCCACATAGCAGCCAACGAAACAAATAACCCTAAATTACGATATTTCGACATGAAAAAATAATTAGAACAACCTTTTAAAATACTTTTCATTATATCTAAAAGTAAAACAAAAATAAAGACTCTCTAAAAAAAACTATAAATCTCTAAACTACTAAGAAAACTAAATACTGCTAAAATCAATATTTCGAAAATTTTTTAAGGTTTATTTACAATATTCTCATAAATCTTCATGGGCTCGTGGCCTAGTCTGGATAGGGCACCGGCCTCCTAAGCCGGCGTTCGTGGGTTCAAATCCCACCGGGCCCGTACTTCACGAAAAAATTATTTAAAAAAATTTGTCAACAGATATAACAAACTTAAAACCCTTTTCCTAAAA
>CAYNOZ010000055.1:0-2538 GCA_964398955.1 uncultured Thermococci archaeon
CTAAACTTATCAATAGCAATAGGAGCAGTAATATCATTACCAAAAACAAAATCCACATCAGCACGAATCAAATCCCCAACACTAAACTCCTTCTCAGTATGAACCGCAAAAATCTTCTCAACCAAAGAACTCATAATCAAACCCTCAATCTCCAAAATTACTTAAATCTAATTAAAACACAATTTAAACCATAAAAAACAGAAAAAAGAACTAGACAACATAATCACAGAAAATAACAACAGAACTTACCTGGAAAGCAAGTACTAGCGTCACATCGAAGGAGCAAGTAAAAGATAAAGTAACAATAACTGAAGAATATACCTGGGTCTAAAAAAGTATTCAAATTCTCTAAACTTCCCAATTAAAAACTTCAACCCAGTCATTCAAAACCATTCCAAAATAATATTATTCTTATTTAAAAATTTTGATCAAAATCCAGGAAAAACTAAAAATTAATTCCAGAATAAAAGCGAGAAAAACCAAAATATAAAAATGACAAAAAACTTTATCGAAAGATTTAAACTTAAATTCAATACACATTTAGTTATAGTTTATGAAAAAGGTTTCATTCTAATAAATGGAATAAAAAATCTAATAGAAATTAAAATTGGATTTGAAATTAAATTTTTTCCTTTTAAGATACTGCGTCTCTTTGTTTAGAGAATTCTTGATATTCATCTTGTTCTATTATTTCTTTTAGTTTTTGAACTACTTTCCATACTTCGGAGTATGTGTTGTATAGTGGTATCGGGGCTATTCTAATTACATTGGGAGGTCTGAAGTCAGGTACTATGCCTTTACTTTTAAGAGCTTCATTTATCCTGAATGCTTCTTCCTCTCTTTTTAATGCAACATGTCCTCCTCTTTGTTTTTCTTCTTTTGGATTTCCATAAGAAAATAAGTACGGTTCCTCACTTAGTTCCTCGTCAACAAGGTACATAAGATAATTGGTTAACTTTAATGATTTTTCTCTAATAGAATCAATTCCTGCATCGTTAATTAATTCTAATGATCCTTTTAAAGCGGCTGATCCCAATATGTTCGGGGTTGAAATTTGTAATCCTCCAGCATTCTTCGCTGATTTGAATTCAGTTTTCATGTCAAATTGTTCATCTTTTTTGTATCCCCACCATCCTGCTAGGCCTGGCTCTTTATCAAAATGTTTTTTGTTAACGTATATGAAGGCGGTGCAACCTGGGCCTCCATTGAGATACTTGTATCCGCACCATGTTGCGAAATCTACTCCCCATTTATCGAACTTATGCGGGATTACTCCTACTGAGTGTGCACAGTCAAATCCGATTAATATATTTTTTTCGTGGGCTTTCTTTGTTAAATATTCCATGTCTAGTTGTTGTCCGCTTGTATAAAGTACTGAAGGTAAAAATACTAGAGCTGTGTCTTCATCCATTAAGTTAACTATCTTTTCTTCATTTAATTTTCCTTCTTCTCCTGATGCTAGTACAAGATGTTTTTCAGGATTTAATCCTTTTAATTTTATTTGACTTTCTAATGCATAAATGTCTGATGGGAAATTTAATTCGTCTGCTATTATTTTGGTTTTAGTTCCTCGGGGTTCATAGAAAGTACTTATTAGTTGATGTATGTTTACCGTAGTGGAACCTGTTAATATTATTTCATCCTCTTTAGCTCCAACTAATTCAGCTGCTTTTCCTCCTAACTTTTCTCCTAGATAAAACCACGGATTTTTTCCATCTAACCATCCTTTAATTCCTAGGTTTTTCCATTCTTCTAAAATTGAGATAACAGATTGTTCAGCTTCCTTGGATAGTAAACCAAGTGAGTTACCGTCTAGATATATTGTATCTTCTGGGATGTAGAAATGTTCTCTATACTTTTTCAGAGGATCATTTTGGTCCATTTTCTTGGCAAATTCTTTGCCTGGTCGGAATTTTTCAGTCATACTCACACCTTGAAAATCCAATTCTAGTAAATTATTTTTTAAATTTTTACAGTTTTTAATTCTGTTTTTATTATTTTATGTTTTATTTTATTTATTTTTGTTTTTTACGGTTTTTTTGTGATAAACTTTTTTCCGACCTATTGATTTTCATAGGGTTTTGGTGAATGTGATCTATTCGATTAGTTTTCACAAAATAAAACTGTCAATTAATAACAAAACCTAATTAATAAATATTCAAAGAAACTAAACAAACTTCTAAATCATAAAAATATACAAAAAAAATATAGAGCTTAATTAAACTACGTAAGTATCTTCAAAATAAAAAATCTTCAAAATAAGTACATTAAATCTAAAAAATGGATAATTCCAAAACCCCACCTTTTCAAATACATTAATGTTGACAAAAATTGAATCAATATCTATTGAAAATAAATACCACTCAAAACCTGTAATTACGCATAGTTTTCCAAGTAAAATCAAGTTAACAAATCACAAAAATTAATTACTTATAAAGAATAGAAGAAACATCATTCAGATCAAGAAAAAATTTCAAATAAAAATCACAAAATAAAAACTAGAAATCAGAAAAACCTCTAAAATAACACAAAAAACCA
>CAYNOZ010000055.1:2638-10174 GCA_964398955.1 uncultured Thermococci archaeon
TCAACATCTTTTAGTTAGGAAATTAAATAATAGTTTTATTTAAAGAATAAATAAACATTTTCCCAAAGTGGGGCATCTTTTATGTAATGAATTACCTTTTTTCAGATTTCAATTCTTTTGAATGCTCTTTAAATAGTCAAAACAAGTATATATAATGTCCTTAAGGTAGGTTGTAGGCGTTTAGATAGCAAGGAGAAAGTATTTATCTTCAAGACCTGTCATTTCCTACTATTACCTTCAAAACAGATTATTTAGACGTTTAAATAGGATTCTCTTCCTGAAAAAATAGCTTTTTACTTTCTAATAGCTTTTGATAGTTAATGTCACGATTTTTAATTTATGCGGAAATTTCGTTTTTCCGATTTGCGGATTTAGTGAAAATTTGATGTTATCTTAATTTTAGAACCTTAGTTTTACCTATTTTAGAAAAAACTAAAAAACGGAAAAAAGGAAAAACTAAAAATACGCACAAAACAAAAACTAGAAATCAGAAAAACTGAGATACAAAAAAACTAAAAAACGAAAATTTATAAAAACTAAAGAACTATTTTAAGAAATTTCCTTTTTTCCGCAAAAATAAATATATAAAACAAACCTAAACCTAAACATAATAAGAATTTTTAGAACACTAAAATTATTAAAGAATAGTGACAATGTAAGTAACATAAACGAAAGCGATAAAATGACAAGAAAGTTAGGTCTCACCTTAAACATCACAGGACTGATCTTAATAGGATTAGGAATTCTATTACTTTTTTACAGAGCAAGCAATCCCTACATGCCAAAAACATTTAAAATTGGTTCGGTAAATTTTGGAATTGTAACTTTAATAATATTTGGAGCAATAATAAGCATTACAGGAATTTTAATAACAATAATAACGTGGAAAAGAAAATATTAAAACTTATATATTATTAAATCGATGTTGTTTTTTGAGGTTTATTATGTTTGAAGGTATATTCCCTCCTATAGTTACACCTTTTAATGGTAATGGGGAACCTGATTTTGAGGCTCTCGAACACAACTTGTTAAATTGGGGTAATACTAAGTTAAGCGGGTACCTTGTTCTTGGTTCTAATGGTGAATTTGTTTACATGGATAAAAGTGAAAAATTAGAAGTGGTAAAGAGAGTTGTTGAGAATAGTGAGGATAAAAAAGTGATTGTTGGAACTGGCAAGGAGTCTACTGAACAAACTATTTTGTTAACTAATGAAATGGCTGGTATTGGGGTTGATGCTGGTTTAATACTTCCTCCTCATTATTACGGAGAATCTGTGATGACTGATGATGCCTTGAAAGATCATTATATGGAAGTGGCTGATAGATCGGAAGTTCCTATTCTTTTGTATAATATGCCGAAGTATACTGGTATGAATTTGTCTAAGGAGCTTGTTGTAGATTTATCAGAACATAAGAATATTGTTGGTATGAAGGATAGTAGTGGTGATTTTGCTAGGTTAGGTGAATATGTGGATGGTAGCTGTGATGATTTTGATGTAATGGTTGGCACTGCTAATTTGATACTTGGAGGGTTAGTTTTAGGGGCTTCTGGAGGTATACTTGCTCTAGCTAATGTTGTTCCTGAAGAATGTTGTAAGTTATATGATTTATTTTTGGAAGGAGAATTTAAAGAGGCTAGAGATCTTCAGTTATCTATGATTCCTTTAAATAAGGCTATTACTAGTAAGTATGGTATTAAGGGTTTGAAAATTGCTTTGGAGATGGTTGGTTATAAGGGTGGTTATTGTAAAAAACCTTTGAGAAATTATGATTTATCTTGTGAGGAGCAAAAGGATCTTGAAGATCTTGTTGAGGCTTTCAAATCTAATTATTAATTTTTGACTTAGTTTTTTATTTTCAGTTTAATCTATTACTTCTTTAAACTTTTTATTGGGATTCTAGATAGGCTAGAAAATTTTTATTGTTTTATTTGTGGTGTTAAATTTATTTTTCTTGGTGTGTCTCCGTGTGATATTTCTATGTTGTCTATTTTTATGTTCTGTTTTTTGAGGTTTTGTTTGATTTTTCTTGTATGTTTTACTTTTTCGTTGTCTTCGGATTGTATTATTGCTTTTATATTGTGTTTTCCAAAGCTTTCCCAAAGTAGTTTCACTTTTTCTTTTTGTTCTAAGTACTTGAGGGTTTTTTCTTGGTGTTTTGTTGGTACGTTTAGTCCTAATGTTATTAAGGATAGTTTTATTTTGTTGTAATTTGGTTTAGCCATTGATCCTTCTTTAAGTATCTTTTTTTCTTTTAGTTCGTTGATTCTTCTATATATTGTTGTTCTACTTACTCCTATTTTGTCTGAGAGTTCTGAGTGAGAGTAAAATCCTTCGCAGGTGTATTGGATTATTTTTTTGTCGATTTTATCCAGATCTTTTAATTCTATGTTGCTTGTTGTTTTTGTTTCTTTTTTTCGGGTTTTTTTGGTTTTTAAATTCTTTATTTTTTGTTCTAGTTTTTCTATTTTTTTGTTCATTTTTTTTATTTGGTTTTCTTCTTGTTTTTTTAACCCTTGTCTTAGTGTGTTTCTTATTATTTGTGATTTAGATTTTTCTGTGTTTTTTGTTTTTTGAATTATTTTTTGATGTATTTCTTCGGGTATTTTGGCTGAAATCTGAGGCATATTAAAATATCATTAATATTTTATTTAAATTCTATGGGTAGAAACTATCCAAAATAAAAAATTTTCCATGAAAATATACAGAATTATCAATCAAGTGAAAATGATGAAAAATTCATTATTAATAATTTCAATCTACAGGGCCTTTGACAATTCTTCATTATTAATCATATTGATCAATTATCTATTAATAAAATAATTTACTTTTTTTCGTAACAAATTGGTGAGACCGATGAATATTAATATATGTAAAAATACATTATTAAAAAAGGTTAATATAGAGATTGGACCTAAATCAATATTTTTACAGTTAAATCTCATATAAAATTTAGAAACAGAGAATATTATTAACACCGTAAAAGATAAAAATCAATTGATTGCTAGTTATATTAGGTCCATTTATTTAATAAATGTTTTGAGAGGTATAATTATGTCTAAATTTATAGAATTAGATAAAGAAGAACCTGGAGAAAAATCTAAGGAACTTCAAAAGAAAAGAGAAAAATATGTGGCAGGAGCTTATGGAAAGGAATCCTTTACATCTAGGTATATCAAGGAAGGACACGGAGCCATTATAACAGACGAAGATGATAACCAATTCATCGACATGACAGGCGGATGGGGCTGCTTGATGGTTGGACATACACCAGAAAGAGTTGTAGAAGCTATAAAAGATCAAGCGGAAAAATTTCTTCATACAGACTTCGCTGCAATTCCGTACAAATCATATGTAGAACTATCAGAAAGACTTGCAAAACTAGCTCCTGGTGAATCAGAAAAAGCTGTAACATTATTTAATAGCGGTGCAGAAGCAGTTGAAAATGTTGTTAAAATAGCTAGAGCTTATACAGGAAGAAAGGGGATTCTGGTTTTTGATCACGCATTTCATGGTAGAACTAATATGACTATGGGGATGACTCACAAATCGATGCCTTATAAATACAAATTCGGACCTTTCCCATCAGAAATTTATAGAATGCCCTTCCCAACTCCATACCATGACAGTATTGACATGGATGAATTTGAGAAAGAACTAAAAACCTATGTACATCCGGAAGAAATAGCAACAATTGTGATAGAGCCTATTCAGGGTGAGGGAGGATTTAAAGTTCCTGAAGAAGGTTTCATGAAATATCTTAGGGATTTAGCTGATAAACATGATATGTTATTCGCAGTAGATGAAATACAGAGCGGAATGGGTAGAACCGGGAAAATGTTTGCAATAGAGAATTATGGAGTAGAACCAGATTTAATCGCTACAGCTAAATCATTGGCAGCAGGAATGCCTCTTTCAGGAGTAATTGGTAAAAAGGAAATTATGGACTCCTTACCTAGCAGCTCAATTGGAGGAACTTACACAGGAAATCCTGTAGCTTGTAGAGCAGCAATAGAAGTACTAAATAAAATTGAAGAAGAAAATCTGCTTGAAAGAGCTGATGAAGTAGGAGAATACGAAAAACAAAGACTTAATCAAATGAAAGAAAATAATGAAATTATAGGCGATGTTAGAGGAATTGGGGCTATGGTTGGAGTAGAATTCGTTAAGGGCAGAGAAACGAAAGAACCTGCAACAGAAAAAACTGGAAAAATTGTTGAAGAATGTAAAAAGAACGGAGTCCTATTCGCAACATCCGGAATACAAGGGAATGTAATAAGATTCCTGAATTCTCCAGTAATAACTGATGAACAGCTAAAAGTAGCAATGGACATACTTGAAAATGCGATTGAAAAAGTTAATAACAAAAACTGAATTATGAGAAAATATCACTAATTTAAACGAAGTAATCGAAAATTTTTTATTTTCTTTCCCTTCATATAGATCAATGTGATTGTTTCTTAATCTTTTATTTATGTGGAGATAAAATGACTGGATATTGGAAAAAATTACTGGAAATAGATTTAACTAAGGGCAAAGCAAAAGAAAAAGTATTATCTAAAGAATTTTTAAGAAAATACTTAGGTGGAGCAGGATTCACAACTAAAATTCTGTATGATGAAGTTGAACCTGGAACTGATCCCCTGGGACCTGGTAACGTTTTGATTATTAGTCCTGGAAACCTGTTAGGACCTGCTATTCCTACAGCTTCGAAAACCACTTTCGGATTTAAGGCTCCTGAAACAGGTGGATATGGAAAGTCTGTCGCTGGATCTAGGATTGGTGATCAGATAAAAAGAGCAGGTTATGACACTTTAGTAGTTAAAGGAAAAGCAGAAAAACCATCTGTTATCGTAGTTAGAGATGATGAAGTAATAATTAAAGAAGCAGAAGATTACTGGGGTTTAAACACAAGAGAAACTGATGAAAAAATAAAAGAAGAGTATCCAAAATCTTCCACTGCAATAATTGGTCCAGCAGGAGAAAGAGAATCTAAAATTGCAATGATAGAATGTGAAGATAGGCAAGCTGGAAGAGGAGGTGGAGGAGCAGTAATGGGCTCCAAAAATCTTAAAGCAATAGCAGTTCAAGGGAGCAAAGATTTACCAATAGATGATAAAGAAAAATTAGAAGAACTCAACGAAAAATGGCGTAAAATAACTATGGGAGAGGGTGAATCTGGAGATGAAAGTTTTGATCCTAAAGATGCGATGGAATACGGAACTGGAGAAGCCTTGCATACAAAGAATACTGTTATAGGATGTTTTCCAACAAAAAATTGGCAGGCAGGATACTTTAAAAGAGCATATGATAGATTAGATGACCCTGATAATCAAAGAATAAGTATAGATCCAAGATATTGGACACAAAGATATCGAGAAGGAAGAAGACCATGCCCCTACTGTACAAAACCATGTAGTCAATATTTCGTTGCTAAAGATACTCCTTATGGGGATATAGAAGTTGATGGACCGGAATATGAAACTCAACACTCTTTCGGTGGAGCATGTGAAGTCGATGATATAGAAGCTGTAGCCAAGGCGAACGAAATTTGTGATGAATTAGGTATGGACACTATTTCAGCTGGTTTAGCAATCTCGTGGGCTATGGAAGCTAATGAAAAAGAAATGATAGATCCTGAAATTGATTTAGAGTTCGGAAATGCGGAGGCAATGTTAGAAGTTTTGAAAAAAATGGCTTACAAGGAGGGTGATCTCGGTAAGTTGTTAGGAGATGGTGTTTTAGATGCTGCGGAGAAAGTTGGTAAAGGTTCTGAAAGATTTGCTATTCATGTTAAAGGTATGCCTCCGGCTGGTTTTGAGGTAAGAGGTCTTAAAGGTATGGCCCTTGCTTTTGCTGTATCTCCTAAAGGTGCAGATCACTTAACATCTTGTCTTTACGCTTTAGAGATGGCTGGAAGCTTCTGGGATTTCGAGGGATATAACTATACTGAGTTGGAAGGTAAATCCTTTGCTTTGAAAGCTATGGAAGATTTAATGATGCTATACGATATTACTGGTGTATGCAAATTTTCAAGAGGTTTAATGTTTGATGAAGGACTTCTAGAATTATCTAACGCAGTAACAGGATTTGACATGGGCTTATCTGAATTTCTTACTATAGGAGAAAGAGTTTATAACCTATCAAAGGCTTTTAACATTAGAGAAGGGTTTGGAAGAGAAGATGACACATTACCAGACAGATTATTCGAAGACGAAGTAATATATGGACCAACAAAAGGAGAAACAATATCAAAAGAAGAATTTGAAAAAGAATTAGACAGATACTATAACATAAGAGGATGGAATAACAAAGGAATACCAATGAAAAGAACATTAGAAGAACTTGACATGGGAAAAGTAGCAGAAGAAATTGGAGCAAAACAAGAATTAGAATAAAAACCCTAAAATTAAAAGAACAGGGATCCTAATGGAAAAACTTGAACATCCACCAAAAATAAAGATCAGAACCTCCCTCATAAAAGAGAATGTAAGAAAAATACTGAACCGTTTCAACATAGAAACAGTAGGGATAACCAAAGGAGTCTGTGCAGATCTAAAAATAGCGAAAGCAATGATAGAATCCGGAATAAATATACTAGGAGATGCTAGAATACGTAACCTAATTAAATATAAAAGAAACTTCGTAGTAGACCTAATGATGATAAGAATACCTATGAAAAGCGAAACAGATAAAGTCATTAAATACACAGATTACAGCCTAAACTCAGAAATCTCAATAATGAAAGAACTATCAAAAGAAGCAGAAAAACAAAACAAAACCCATAAAACAATAATAATGATAGATTTAGGAGACAGAAGAGAAGGAATAATGCCAGAAAACCTAATACCATTCCTCCAAAAAACAATAGACCTACCAAACCTAGAAATAAAAGGAATCGGAACCAACCTAGGAAGCTTCAGCGGAGTACTACCAACCCAAAAAAACACCCAAAAACTAGTAGAACTAAAAAACAAAACAGAAAAAGAATTAAAAACCAAACTACCAATAATAAGCGGAGGAAGCACAATAAACCTAAAACTACTAGAAGAAAACAAACTACCAGAACAAATCAACCAACTAAGAATAGGAGAAGGAATCCTCCTAGGAACAGCCGGAACCCAAAACCGAAAAATACCCTACCTAAACCAAAACACAATAGAAATAGAAGCAGAAATAATAGAACACAACAAAAAACCATCAAAACCCAAAGGAAAAACAGGAAAAGACGCATTCGGAAAAAAACAAAAATTCAAAGACAAAGGAAAAATAGAAAGAGCAATAGTAGCAATAGGAAAACAAGACACATCCCCCAACAACCTCAAACCAAAAGACCCCAAAATACAAATCCTAGGAGCAAGCAGCGACCACACAATACTAGACATAACAAAAACAAACAAAAACTACAAAATCGGCGACAAAATAACATTCAAACCAAGCTACAGCGACATGCTAAGAGCATTCACATCACCATACATAAGAAAAGAATACCACTAACCCACCAAAAAAGAAACAAAACAAAAATACAAATACCTAA
>CAYNOZ010000056.1:0-10173 GCA_964398955.1 uncultured Thermococci archaeon
CTCATTACTTTAGACTGGGTAATGCCAGTATCTATAGATCCTCCACTTCTAGGAGCATCTATTGGTGTTAATAGATTTTCTGAACAGATTCTAAAATCTTCTGATGATTTTGTAATCTCAGTTCCAACTAAAAATATGTTGAAAGAGGTATGGTTCGCAGGAACTAAATCTGGACGAAATTTAGATAAATTCCAAGAAACTAAGTTAACTAAAATTGAATCAAATATAGTGAATTCTTATTCATTAGAGGAAGCTGTGGCCAATATTGAGTGCAAAATTAGAGAAAAGAAGAGATTTGGTGATCACTTTTTGTATGTTGGGGAGATAGTTGGTGGAACTTATAATGATGATTTCTTTGACAATGGGAGACCTTCTACGGATTTAGAGTCCGGATTACTAATGCATCTAGACAGCAATGAGTTTTTGGAGGAGAAGATTGAAGATTTTATTGAGATTTAGTTTGTTGGTTTTTTGTTTATGAGGTTCAAAAATCTTTTAATTGTTTTTTGATTATTGGTTTTAGATTAGGTGTTGATTTATGGAGAAGGCTTTGGTTACTGGTGGTGCTGGTTTTATAGGTTCAAATATTGTTGAAGAGTTAGTGGAAAAAGGTTTGGATGTTGTTGTGCTTGATGATCTTTATCTAGGTTCAGAACATAATCTTTCTAATGTGGAGGATGATATTGAGTTTTTTAATGGTTCTGTGTTGGATGAAGATATTTTAAGTGAGTCTATTGAGGGTTGCGATATTGTTTTTCATCAAGCTGCTAAATCTTCTTCTCCGATGCATCAGGAAGATCCTGTTCAAGGTGCGAGGGTTAATATTGAAGGTTTTATTAATACTGCTGAGGCTGCGATAGATGAGGGTATTGATAAGATAGTTTATGCTTCTACTAGTTCAATGTATGGTAGTGTTGATGCTCCTCATAGTGAGGATCAGGATTCTGTTCCTACGAATCATTATACTGCTTCTAAGATGTCTAGAGAGAGGTATGCTCAATCTTATTCTTATAATAATAAAATACAGACTACTGGTTTAAGGTATTTTTCTGTTTACGGTCCTCATGAGAAGGCTAAAGGAGAATTTGCTAACATAGTCACTCAGTTCTTATGGAAGATGAATAATGGAGAAAGACCTGTAATATGGGGGGACGGTACTCAAACAAGAGATCTTACATACGTTAAAGATATTGCGAAAGCCAATATTCTAGCTGCTGAAGAAAAGGATGAGTTGGATGGGGAGATCATTAATGTGGGAACTGGCAAGGACTTTAGTTTCAATGAGGTAGTTGATTATCTTAATAACGAATTAGGGACTGATATTGAACCTAAGTATATTGAGAACCCAAGGGATAAGTACGTTCAAAAAACCAAGGCTGACTTAAGCAAAGCAGAGAAACTTTTAGGATACGAGCCAAGTTATAGTTTTAAAGAAGGACTTAGAAAAACAGTAAATTATTATAGAAACAGGTAATATATATTACATATTTAAATTTGGCTTTTAATTGTATTAAGTTTATTTTTATTTTTTAAGAGGTGGAAAATTGGAAGTTGTTGAGATCACTGGATCTAGGGCGAGTTCAAATGTTTTCATTATTGTAGATGAGAAAATAGTAGTTATTGATTCAGGTAACGGTAGTAATTTTGAGAAAATCGAGGAAAACCTTAAGAATCATGGAGTAAGTATTGAGGATGTCGATATTTTAATTAATACACATCATCATTTTGATCATATTGGAGGTAATCAGAGAATTATTCAAAAATCAAGGTGCGATTTAATGGCTTCCAGTAGTACTTCGAAGTATATTGAAGAAGGTGATGATGAAAAAACCTTAGCTAGTAGATTTGGATCGAGTATAAAGCCGTTGAAAGTATCTAGAGTTCTCTATGATGGAGATAAAATTAGTTTTGGAGATTCTTATTTAGAGGTTATAACAACTCCTGGACATACTGATGGAGATATTTGCTTATTCGAACCCAGAGATAATCTATTATTTTCAGGGGATACTATTTTCAAAAGGGGAATAGGAAGGTTAGATTTGCCAACTGCAAAGCCTGAAATGATGGTTAATTCAATAGAAAAATTATTAGAATTAGAGGTTGAGAAAATTTATCCTGGTCATGGTGAAGTTGTAAATAAGAAGGGTAATGAATTTATTAAGAGAGCTTTAAGAATGGCAAAAAATTTTTAGATTACATATTTATAGTAGGAATCTTTTTAGTTAATGTATATGGGATTTGGATAAGATGGAAGCAGTATTCTTCGACTTTGATGGAACTTTAACTACGCATGAATCAGATACGAAGGTTCATAGAAATATTTTTAGAAAAGCTAGAGATAGATTAAACATTGATTGGGATGAAGAAGATATTATTAATAAGGTTAAGAAGTATGAAGGTTTAACTTCTGAATATTTCTACGAGTACAGTGGTGAGAGGTATGTTCCTTCCAGGTTTTTGTCTTCAAGAGGGTTTGAAGATATTCTAAGAGAGGAGGAAATTGATTACAGTAAGGAGGATGTTGAGTGGTTTCAGAATCTTCATATAGATCAACATGTTAAGCATTCTGTTCTTAGGGAGGGCGCTATAGAAGTTTTAGAAAATATTAAAGATAATAAAAAGTATTTAGGTATTATAACTAATTCTGATAGCGAATTAAGCTTGCCTAGAATTGAAAAATTAGGAATTAAAGATTATATGGATTTCATTATTACTGCTGATCAGGCAGGCTATTATAAGCCTCACCCAAAACCATTTGAACTAAGTTTGGATAAGATAGATATCCCTAGTAGCGAATGTATGTACGTAGGCGATAATCCGGAGACGGATTCAGGTTCTCAAGGTTTAGGTATGAACTTTACTTTGGTTAATACTAAAGATAAAGTTGATGTTAATGGGGCTGATTACGTCATAAAAGATCTTAGGGAACTTTTAGATGTGATATAATGCTTAACATTTTTGCTGATAATGAAAAAATATCCGCCCGACAGATTTTTGATTATTCTTATTGTCCAAGATATTTCTATTTGAAGCATAAAGAGGAAATATCCTCAGAAACCGATGAGGATGGAATAAAAAAGGAATTTTTGTATAAATTCTTTAAGGAGCTTCTAAAAAAAGAACATAAAATCATTAAAACCATAAGTAATCCTAAATCCAAAGAAAAAACTTTAGAAACGTACAAATCACATTCTCTACAACTAATAGAAAAAAACATGCCTGAAGAAGAGATAAATTACATTGAAAAAGCTAAAAGCGATCTTAAAGATGAAATCGATAGTATACTAATAAATAATTTAGAGATGCGATCCTTTAAAGTTTCTACAATGGCAAGAACCTATGAAAAAGAAGGAAAAGAATTAGCAGATAAAATATGTCCAATCAAACCTAAAGAAGTTGAACTTGAAAGTGAAAAACTAGAACTAACAGCAGAACTAGACCTCATTGACCTAAACGGAGAAGACTACATACCAAATATAATAAAAATTGGGAAAAAACCAGATAAAAAAACCTGGAATTCCTATAAAAACCAATTGAAAGCAATATCACTACTAATGGAAGAAGATCTAGGAAAAGAAACCAATGTAGGAGTCCTAAGATACCCAATATTCTTAGATAAAGAACCCATAGTCCTAAACAACAAAGAAGAAGTACTCGAAATAAAAAAAGATATAAAGGACATAATGGACAATAAAAAAGAACCAGAAAAACAAGAAAACTGCAATGATTGCGAACTAAGTACTGAATGCTGAAAAATTTAACCGAAACAAACTTTTTACCTAAATCATAATAATATATGGTGGTATAATATTCATACTGGGAATGGACGTAGTAAAGCGAGATCATGAAAAAAAATACGCATTATTCGGAATCAATAGAAATGGAGTCACAATCAAAAGAGAAGTAGAACCGAATAAGCTAAAAAAAATAGTGAAAACCCAAAAACCCGACGCGTTAGCCCTAGAAAGTGTTTATGAAATCGGGAACCGTAAAGAAATACTAGAATTCGCTAAAAATTTACCTGAAAAAGTAGGACTCGTTCAAATAATCGAAGATCCAGATGAACACAAAAAATTATTAAAAACTGCCATAAGAAACAACATAAAAGTCAAAAATTATAAAGAAGCTTCTGAGAAAGCCCGTATATCCGCTCTATTAGTAAAAAATGGAATAGGGAAAAAAATTAAACTATCACAAGGAACAGAAATAAGAATCGCAGAAAATCCTGAAAGTAAAAATGAACAAGGTGAACAAAACGGAATAAGCAATTTAATTGAAAAGAAAATTGAAGAAATAAAGGAAAAACTAAAAGATCTAAACTTAAATTACGATTTAGAAACAAAAAACCAAAATAATTCTTTAAAAGGAATTTTTAAAATATACGCCCCTCTAAAAAAAGTAAAACCATACATACCTGAAATTAAATCAAACATAAAAGTGGAAGTACACCCTAAAGAAAAAGGTAACATTAAATTCACATCACTTAAAACTGGAGAGAACATCGAAACCAATATCATCGTAGGTATAGACCCTGGAATGACATCTGCAATAGGAATTCTAGATATGAAAGGCAACTTCAAACACGTTGAAAGCTTGAAAGATTATTCTGTCAGCGATTTAGTAAACTTAATATCAGATCTAGGACATCCCGCTATTATAGCTACAGATGTCAATCCAGTACCTAGTAAAGTTGAAAAAATTTCAAGAATGTTCGATTCCAAACTGTTCATACCAAAAGAATCATTATCAATCCAAAAAAAGAAAGATCTCATCGAAGAATTGAACGTGGAAATAGAGGATGACCATCAAATGGATGCCCTTGCAGCGGCAAAAAACGCATTTAATTCTTATAGGCCAAAATTTTCTAACATAGAAGCAAAGTTAAGCGAAGAACTTAAAGAAAAAAGTGGGGAAATAAAATTCATGGTATTAAAAGGTACTACAATTGAAAAATCAATAAAAAAAGCAGAAAAAACAACGAAGAAAGCTGGAAAATCAAATTCACATTAATAATTTAAATAACATAAAACAAATTTAGAAGGTTTTATCATGGTAGAAATTGGAGAAAATGTGTACTGGGTAGGAGTAAATGACCGAACAACAGATCTTTTTGAAAGTGTCTGGCCCCTACCAAACGGCGTAAGTTACAATTCATATATAATAGATGATGATAAGAAAGTTCTAATTGATACAGTAAAGAAGTCTTTCACCAATGAATATCTTAAAAAAATAAAAAATTATATTAAACCCGAAGAAATTGACTATATTATTGTTAATCACATGGAACCAGATCATAGTGGTTCATTACCAGCGATAAGAAGAATAGCTTCAGAAGCTACAATAATTGGAACACAAAAAACTAAAGATCTTCTAGAAAGCTTTTACGATATAAAAGATAATGTAAAAGCAATAGATGATGAAGAAGAATTAAATATAGGGGATAAAACTCTTAAGTTCTATGAAACTCCTTTCGTCCATTGGCCGGAAACTATGATGACACATGAGATTAATGAGAAAATACTTTTTTCAGGTGATGCCTTCGGAGGTTTTGGAGCTTTAGATGGTGGCATATTTGACGATCAGATGGATTTAGAATTTTATGATGATCAAATCTTAAGATACTTTTCGAATATAATAGGTATGCATTCACATTCGGTACAATCAGCATTAAAAAAATTAGGTTCTGTTGATATTGAAACAGTAGCCCCTACTCATGGATTAGTTTGGAGGAATGAACCAAGTACTATATTAGAACACTACGATAAGTGGAGTAGTATGGAAGGAGAAAAAGGAGTTACAATCATATATGGATCAATGTACGGTAATACTAGAGAAATGATGGAATCAGTTGCAAAAGGTGTGAAATCAGTTGGATGTAAAAATTTTAAGGTATTAGATGCCTCTAGAAAGAATCTAAGCTTTTTACTTAAAGAAGCTTGGAGAAGAAAAGGCCTTATCATTGGTTCACCTACTTATGACGCCAGGATATTCCCGCCAGTGGATCAGTTCATGAATATAGTTCAGAAAAAAAGATTGCAGAATAGAGTAGCAGGAGTTTTCGGATCTTATGGATGGTCTGGAGGAGCTGTTGATAAAATTAAGTCTTCGATAGAAAAATTAGGCTGGGAAGTTGAGGAACCGACAGCTGGATTTAATGGTTTTCCTGATAGTGAAGAATTAGAAAGAGGAGAGGAACTTGGTAAGAAAATTGGTAAAAGAGCTTTAGAATAAATTATTAGATTCTTCAGGTTTTAATTTTTTCTTTTCTGTATTACGATCATTTTATGATCTTTTTCAAATGGGGATAGTTCGATTTCTTCTATGATATCTGCTTTTAATTTGGTTTTAATTTCTTGTCTTACTTCTTTATATACTTCTTTTGGTGGTTTAGTTACATCTATTGATCTTGCTTTTATTGTGATAAATCCGTAACCTCCTTTTTTGAGGTAGGATGTGTTTTTTATGAAGATTTCAGCTTGTTTTCTATGTGATACGTCTTGGTATAGTATGTCTACTTCTGGTATTAGGTTTGAGTACTGATCTGGTTGGGAGGCGTCTTGAAGCATTGGTGCTATGTTTCCTCTTTGTTGTGCTACGGGTATTAGGTCTCTTAGCACTCTGGGTGAAACATCTATTCCGTATATCATTTTGGATATGTCGCTTAGGTGGCTGGCTGTTGTTCCGCTTGCTATTCCTAGGTATAGTATGATGCTTTTTGAGTTTATTGGAAATGTTTTTAAGTTGTTTTTTATTGCTGCTGCTAGTTTGGATCTGTTCGGATTCCAGTTTCTGTATTCTATTCCTTTTTCTTCTATTAGTTCTTCTCCGTAAGTTCGGTTTCCAGGAGTTAAATTTCTGGTGTATATTCTATTATTTTTTTTATATACTCCGTTTAATATTTCTTTCATTGTATCACTCTTTTTTATATTTCCTTTTTTATTTCTTCGATTCTTTCATTTAGTTCTAGTTCTAGTTTTTCTGCTTTGTATTCGCCAGAGTAGTAATCAATTCTTGCTGCTATTGTTATTTTACCAGCTAGAGCTCTGGCTATTTTTCCTGACACTTTTCTGTTGTTTTTCTGTATTAATGGATGTTTATATATTATCCCATGTTTTGGTGGGCTAGTACCGCTTCTCAGGTGTTTGAAGAGTGCTTTCTCCGCTCCTAAGACCTGAATAGTGCTGGAAGGGGATGTTGCTAGATTTTCAAGACTTCCGGCTAAAGATATTAAACCTGCTCCAATCTTAGAACCTGCAATCTCTCTTAGATTAGGAGCAACATCCTTCATCGCATCGTCTATATAATTATTTAACTCTTTTCTAGTTTCCCGAAGCTCCTTGATACGTTTAGATACTTCAATTATCATTTGAAGATCTTTTTCTCCTACTTCAGCTCCAAGACTTCCTTCCTTTTTTTCAGAAATCCAGTTAGAGGTACCATCTGAAACTTCAATTAATTCATCAATTAGATCTTTTTCAAAGTTTTTTCTATGCCCTAATTCACTAACTAACCTAATGAATGATTCATTATCATCAATTGCTTCATCTAACTCAGGAAAATGTAATGAATACCATTCCCTAAGCCTTTCAGTATATAAGTTCAATGTTTCATCCATGTCATTAATCATCTCAACAGCATTCATTATCATTTTATCTCTTTTAGATGATCTTCGCTGTATCTTTTCTTTAACTAATTCCAAATTAGCGTACATTAAATCTTTTAAAGCCTCATCATTTCCGCTCATCTCTCTCCTAACTTCATCACCTGCAAAATTTGGAAACTCTTGACTTACACTAAACTGATAATTATCTCTTAAAGCCTTAACTAAATTCTTATTTTCTAAAACTATTTCTTCATCCTCACTTACACTTTCCAATAATCTTGATAGTTCAGAAGTTATTTCTCCAGAATTTAAGGATTTTAAACCTTCTTTATCTATCTCCACAGACTTCAATAATTCCTTATCCTCATATAAGTAAATCTTCTCATTATCAAAAGTTAAATACATTATATCTGATCCTCATTTTCTAATTTCTTTCTCCCATTCTTTCAAAAGCACAGTCATTAGACTCAATGAGATAGGACCTAAAACAAGTCCCTTAAAACCAAATGCTAAAATCCCACCTAACATTCCTATTAACATTATAACATAATTTACTTGCGCTCCCTGCGCAGCTAATTTTGGTCTTACGAAAATATCTGGAAGCGGGGCGATCAACACAAATCCATAAATACCTAACAGTATCGCGTTAAGATAATTTCCCATTGAGATTAAATAAATTGATCCTCCAGTCCAAAGAACCCAACCACCTACAACTGGAAGAATCTCCAAAAAGATAGCAATGAACCCTATCACTATTGACCACGTAGGGGTGGTAACAAAAAGAGAAAAACCTATACCAACTAAAATACTTTTAATAAAACTAAGTAAAAGCCAAACCCTTAAAACAGCCTTCAATGTAATATTTGCTTTATTCACTAATCTATTAGCTAAATTTTCCCTATCATGAGGAAGATAAGACATTAACTTATCCAAAAGAAAATCAGAATAAATCATAAAATACCAAAACAAAATAATGAAAACCAGCGACTGGAGCAATATCTTAGGTAAGGATAAAGTAAATGAAGTCAACTTAGAAACCGCCAAATTAGAAATATCAGCAAAAATCACTTCCCAAGAAACTGGAATACCTTCTAAACCTTTTATAAATCCAGGAATCCTAACCAAAAAACCTCTTAACTCCACAACCACACTAGAAGCATACCTATAACTACCATAAATCAATACAACTAATATTAAACCTAAAAAACAAGTTAAAATACCTGAAGAAACCTTCTCACTAAACCCAAAACCTCTAATCTCCCTATAAATAGGGAAAAACAAGTAAGCAGCAATAATTGCAAAAAATATAGGAGACAAAAACGGCCTAATAACCTCCCAAGACAAATATACAACTACCAAAGAAACAAAAATCCACGTTATCCAACTAGCCTTCAAATCTTTCATATAAACTCTCCAAACAAACTAAAATCCCAATAAAACTTATAAAAAAACCAGCATAAATCTAAATATCTATTTAAACCTCAAATTTACTTATTCTGACTTCTGTAAATACTTAGGATCCATGTAAAGGAAACCTCTTAAATTGGTGCCAGAAGAAAATTCTTCATCCCCAATTGAAATATAATCTATAACATGATTCTCCCTATCAGAAAATCTTTCAACTTCGTCTAAAGCCTCTTCAAGCCCGCCTATATCATCCACAAGACCTTCTCTAAACATGTAAGAACCATAGTAAGAGGAACCATCAGCCAATTTTTTAATCTGAGTTTTATTCATACCTGTACTATCAGAAATAACACCGAGGAATTGATTAAAATTCTCATTAATCGATCTTTCTACAACATCTTTTTCTTCTTCTGTTAAACCTCTCCAAGGAGCTCCAGTATCTTTATGTTCACCTGTTTTAAAAACAGTTACTTCAATATCGTTATTTTCAAGATTCTGCTTATAGTTGTAATGAACATATAGAACACCTATACTTCCTACAGACGCCCTTGATCTAGTAACAATATAATCAGATGCTTGTGCTAAGTAATAGGCTCCGGAAAGCATATGGCCTCCTGAATATGTTACAATCGGTTTAACCAAGCTGAACTTTCTTATAGACTCGTAAATCTGCTGGCTGGATCCTACTGTTCCTCCAGGTGAATCAATCCACAATAATACACCTGAAACATTTCCATTTTTCCTCCAATTTCTTAATTTCATTATAGTAGGTCCAACCAAGGAAGAATCAAGAGGTCCGGAAATTCTAAGCACTTTAATAGTTCCATTTTCCAGACTTTTCCCTGAATCTGATTCATTTCTTTGCTCTCTTATAAGCGCCTCTAATTCCTCAATTGTTTGATTCTTAGAAGCAATTTCATCCTTCAGATTACTTATATTCCTTTCATATTCATTTTCACTAGGCGATATTTCATCTGGAGTACGACTATCTTCAACTTTCACATAGTTAAGATACAGTAATCCACTTGAAACCACAGCTAAGGCTAACAATAACATTAAAACTACTGAAATGTACTTCCACATCTGATTATCAGCCATGATATCTAGAATAAATGATATATGAAATAATAAAAAACTTTTCATTCCCTTTATTTTCAAAAAAA
>CAYNOZ010000057.1:0-10022 GCA_964398955.1 uncultured Thermococci archaeon
ATTTCCTCCAAACTACGCAAAAGAGAGGAAACTAAAATCACTTGCGGAAGTACTGGAGAGAGGAGAAAAGTTTAGAATAATGAGAGCTCTGGAACAGGAAAATGAAATTATTTATAGTGCAGATGACGTGATTCCGGAAGACTTCCAAGTAAAGCCAGAGAAAGAATTTAATCTGATTTTCCAAAAACCTGTTTATCAAAAATAAAAGAAAAAGGAGGGGTTTTAGAACCACGTTATCTTCATCGGAGTGAAGAGCTCGTGGTCCTTTGAAATTTGGTCGCCCTCCTCGAACTCCGCGATTACCTCGAAGTCGGACTCGTCTAGTTCCTCGAACTTTTCCTTGCAGATCAGGCCCCAGTCGGTCCAGACGAAGTCGCTGAGGACCTCGCCCCTCTCGCTGACCAGGACCCTGTTGCAGAGGTCGCAGAGCAGAACGGTCTTCTCTATTGTCTCGCTCAATCTATCACCTCCCTCAGAGCTTTTAGGGCCCGGTCCCTGCAGTCCTGATCCATCATCGAGCACTGGACTATCTCGTAGGCCATCTGGAGCATCTCACGGTTGGAGAGCTCCCTGAAGACCAGGGCCCAGACCAGGTCGTGGACCTCATGCTGCGCCGAAGGGGACTCTCTGCGGGCGCCGACCGAGCAGGCTTTTTCTTTCATGAGACATCACCGGCGCGGAGCCGGGGAGGTCGTCATATTTGATTTTAGCGTTAGCGGCCTCTCGAGGAAAAATCAAAATATAGCGCGGCCGAACCCCGGAGAAAGGTGATGTCGGAGAAAAAGGAAGCGCAGGGTCGAACCCGAGGATAAGCGGAGGCGTGTGTATATTTCCCCTATTTACAAGGAAAACTAGTCCTCGCGTTCTCTTACTTCGATGTCTTCAAGCTCTATGGGTAAATCCTCTAATCTTTTTCGTATTTTGTCATAGGTCCCCGTTGCTCCACTTTCCTCTAGTTTTCCCTCAAGATCTATTTTGGCGCTTTCTCTTTCAATCTCAGTTTTCTCTCTTTCAGCCTCGGCTTTTTTCTTTTCTTCTTTGAGCTTTTCTCTTTCAATCATCCAAGTATCTATCTCTCTAGCAGCTTTCAACAAAATCAATGCAGCCGCCGGAGCGCCTATAATTACTTCAAGTACCAGAGGGGACTCCTTGACTATTCTGATAGTCCTCTCCTTGTGCTCGTCTTTGAGGGGCCGGCCGCCTCTGTACCAGAAACTTGGAGGTATCTTGTAATCCTTATATTCTTTTAGAGACACTATCAGTGAGAGGTCGTGCAAAAGCTCAAGATTGTACAGAAGGTAGGATATATCGCCCAGTTTCGGCCTCTTTTCCTCCTCCCTGAAGGCAAGCTCAACCCTCATGCTCATGCCCCAAGACAGAAACTATTCTACAGATTTATTAATCTAAACGAATTTTAGGTACTACATTTTTCGTTGAGATGCCAGAGCCGCGTGCTACCCCGCGCCAGACGGGTGTGGTGGCCCCAAGAGATCTACTCGTCTCTGGTCAAACCTTTGACCGTACGCATGCTCCTGCAGGTCACGTGGACCTCTCTGTCGAAGTGATCCTCCAGTACCTTTTCCAGCCTCTGGCCGACGGTGGCGTAGTGCATGTTTCTCTTCCTGAAGACCACGTTGTCCGCTCCGTAGAGTTTCTCTACTATCAGGTCATCGCCCTCTATCTGGTCGCAGAGCTCGCGCATCTTTTCCTTGGTTATCCCTGCGCTCCCGAACATGTTTATGCCCCTCACGAAGGCGACTCCTCTGCTCCACTCGTCCTCCTCACTCATCTTTCTCCCCCTCCGTACCTCAGGACCACCGACTCCTCCACCTGCCTCTCCGGTATGTCCCAGTGCCTGCGCAGCAGCTTTTCTGAATCCTCCACCTGCTCGAACCCGTTCTTCTCGTAAAAACTAACTGCCCAGTCCGCGCCTCTCCACGTCCCCACCAGCATTTTTTTGTTTTCGGCCTCGTCCACAGCGAACTCCAGAAGTTTGCTTCCTATGCCCTGGCGCTGGCGCCCAGGCCTCACGTAAAGGTGGCGTATCAGCGTCACCTCCTTCAGGTTCTGGACCCCGACCACGGCCACCAGGTTCGTTTTTCTGTACCCGTGGAAGTCCATCTCGCGCATCTCCTCCTCCAGCTCCCGCTTGGTCATGTAGGGCTCCGAGTAGCAGTCGTCCGGTATTGCGCCCTCGTACCTTTGCGCGGCGCTGTTTATGACCTCCAGGATACCTTCGCCGTCGTTGACCGGCTCTATCCTGCTGTTCATCCTTTCATCTTAATTTGGGCGCTTTTAGACCTCTTTTCGGCCTATAAAAATTATTTCTTTTCCTTTTCATCTAATAACCCCCTCATATCTCTTTATTTACCCTTTTCATTTCTTTTCTTTTTTCTTCCCTATCTCTTCTTTCTCTTTATTAAACATAAAATAAAATCTCAGAATGCTCCGTTAAAAAATCCGACTACGAAAACTCGCTCACATGGGAAAATAAAATCTTACCGGGTATCTCTCCTTTCCAATCCCTAATTTTTCCCTCTATTTTCTCTTTGACGCTCTCTGAGTTGTAAACTACCTGAACGGTATCAAAATCTTTATCCAGACACTTTTTAACGTTCTCAAGTTCGTGTTCAGGGCTCAGGGCTATTTCAGTTGCTACCTCCTTTCCCTCTTTGACCGAGTATACGTCTATGCTCTTTCTACCCATGTAGTACTCGATAAAGGAGTCGTACCCTTTTCCTTGGTAGTGCTCCTGCACTTTTCTCTGCCACCACCTGTGCTCGGCTCCTCCTTTTTCGGGCTCCCTCACCTTCAAACCTATTGCCCTCAGATGCTTTCTGCCCTCAGGGGTAATTTCGAATATCTTCGGGTTCCTCCCTCTCGTTCCCGTCCTTACCTCTACTTCCTTAATCAGCTCATTTTCCAAGAGCTCTTCTCTGGCTCTTCCTCCCTTCTTGGTGTCGAAATCCAGCTTGTCGTACCTTTCAGCGGTCTTTAAGAGCGGGTTCTCCTTTACGTCCACAAGGAGCTCCTCCGCGGCTTCAGAAATCTCTCTTTCCTCATCCTCCTCTTCCCCACCGACCTTTTCAAGGAAGGCCTCGGGCCTGTACCTTTTCTTCCACTCAAACTTCTGAATCTCAGGTTCCATCTTCTCCCTTATCTCCTCCTCCGACACGTCCTTGTCTATCTGGTAGTCCGGCAGAAAGATGGGAACTGGTTCCCTGTCCGCAATTTTGAGGAGAGCGTTTCCCTTCTCCATGGTCCTCGTGTAGTCTATCTCCTCGTCCTCGCCAAGGCCGAAGGTCCTGGCCATCTCTTCGATGTCCTTTCCACTTCCGAGGCTCATCCATATCTTGACATTGGTGTTCGCCTTTATCGAGTCGGTCAGCTTTGAAGGCTCGTGGTCCGCGACAGCAAGTGCCTCTCCGAACTCCCTGACCTTTCCGACTATGTCGTCGATGGGCGGCCACCCGGCCTCGGGCTGCCTTTCCCTCATCACGTCGAAAACTCTCTTAGCCTCGTCAAACATCACCACATGTCTGAGTTTCTCCCTTTGGCCCATTGCATCCCTGTAGTAGTAGATCCACGTGAGAACCGTTTCCACAAAGAAGTTGCTCACGAACTGGTTGGGCTCCTTCAGCTCGAATATCACGTTCCTGTCCAGAAGCTCCTGCAGAGGGATCCCGGAGCTGCAGTCGAATATCTCTCCAGAAAATCCCGTGAACATGGACAGCCTGCTCTGGTTTCTCTCCTTGTACTTGAACCTTGGCGAGGCCGGGGCTATCGCGTCCATCTCCACAAGCTCCTTCAGCTCAAATACAGATGGGTACTTTCCCTCCTCTTCTACGTTGTAGATTTCATAGAGCTCGTTCAATTTCTCAAGGAAGTAGCTCTCGGAGCCTATCAAGAGGTCGGTTGCGTGGCAGAACGTGTCCGCCAGTATCTCTCCCCATTTCCCGGGGCTGACCTCTGGTGGAGGCTCCAAGGGGTTGAACTTCATGTCCCTCCAGTTTATCACGAGGAGGTCTTCGTATTTCTTGGCCAGGTGCCTGTAGTCGTTCTTGAAGTCAAAAACGATGAACGGAAGGCTTCTCTCCCTGAGGGTCTCGATGAGGTTATACAGAAATGTGGTCTTTCCCTTTCCCGTCATGGAGACTGCAAGGATGTGCTCGTTCAGCTGCTCCCTAGTCAGGCCTATGTCATTTCCCTCAGGGTTCTCCCCGATCTTGAACTCCCCAGCCAGATCCTCGTAAGGGTAAAACTCGTCCTTGGTCGCGACTTGCGAGGCCTTCATGGTATAGACCTCCATCAGGTCCTCAAAGGTCTCGGGGTCAGTTCCAGCGGCCTTTAGGGCTTTCTCTATCTTCTCCTCCGACTCCCCCACCCGCTCCATCAGATCCTCGAGCTTGTCCAGATCTTCTGGCTCCACGTAGTTGTCGTCTTCAAACATGCAACCAGTCTTTGTTTCTTGCCTATGAGATATGACTTTTCTGGAACTCTCTTTTGAGATTTTGAAGAATAGAACGGCCCCCCAGCTGCAACTTTACATCAGTTTTCATGTAGGTGAAGACTTCTTTTTTGATAAAGAGCGTAATTCCGACAGGTCAAGAAACTGAAATAATTTATAGGAACTTGTCCATCTCGCCGCTTAAATTCATGCATTTTCTCGCAACTGTCCATCCGATCGCAGCTGCCCTCTCCTCTCCCTCCAGCCTTTTTTTATAACCTTTTATCTTCCATCCGTGCTCAATGGTTTTTTCTATGAATTCCTCCTTCGGGTTCCTGTACAGTCTTTTCAACCATCTGCCGAGGGCCTCTCTATACTCACTATGCGGCTTCTCTGCGGCCAGTTCCCCGACCTCCTCAAGCGTGATAGGAGCTTCAATATCAATGTCATGCTCACGCTTCAGGTGCTGGGCCTCCTTTCTAGGAACTACAATATCCTTACCTCTTACGTAGAGTTCACGAGAGGACCCCGGAACAGCTTCGCCCAACCAAGGGATATATTTCAACTCTTTTCCTCCCAGAAAAATTGCATGTCTCACTCAATATCAGCTTTACTGTCTCTTTAGAAGGGAAATGCAATCGGAACACTCTTCCCTATCTTTAGGGATAAAAGAGAGTTTTCGAAAGAATTCCAAAGCTTATGAGTGGAAGATTATCGGGACTGACCAAAAAGGAGGTTCTCAGGGAGCTGGAACTCTGGGCGGAGGAAAGAGCCAAGAAAAGGGATAGAGGGGGTAATGATCTCCGTGACTGATATTTTGTACAACTCAAACGGCCTCAGCAGCAGGGAGAACGAAGTTCTCAGAGTTTTTGAGGTTCTTGGCTCAAAGTCCGTCTCAACTGAGACGCTGAGACAGCTGACCGGATACGGGCACAAAGTTCTTCAAAAGACCATTCAAAAGTTGGTTCATAAAGGGTATTTGGAAGAGGCCACGAAGTGTGAGATGAAATTCTTCAAACCTGACAAGGATAAGCTGGAGGAGGCCCTAGAGGAGCTGGAGGAGGAAAGTATCATCGACGGTTCATCGGAGATAATTTCTTGAAGTTTAGCTTTCCGCTTTTGACTTCTCCAATGCGTTTAGGAAGACCGAACCCCACTTGTCCGGATTTTTCTCTATCATCTCCACAAGCTCGCTTTCAAGGTTCTCTTTTGATATCTGTTCCTCGGTAACCTTTGACCTGTCGAGCAGAAGGCCACATTTCCTGCACCTTTCAGCGTCGTGAGGGTTGGAGCTTCCGCACCGATTACAGGTTTTAGGTTTAAGGTCCTGTTCCTTTTTCTCCTCCTCGACCTCCATCCCGTGGGCCTTCAGAACTGCGTTGTTCGTCCTCTTCCCGCTCTTCTTGATGTAGATTCTCGGCATCTCTGACCCATAGACCCAGCCGTATCGGTCGCACATCTGTACTTCGTTGAGGTGCTGAGCGTAGAAAGTTGCTGAGGCCTTCCTGAAAGCATGAGGATTGACCTTGCAGGAAAGATTCGCTCTATCTCTCAAGATTCTTAATCTTTTCCTGAGACACTGATAAGAGAGCGGTTCTCCGTAATTGTAATTGCTCACATTAACCCAGAGGTAGTTGTCATCGCTTGAATCAGGGTGATTTTCCAGCCACTTGTTTAGGTAGGGCTCTGCCATCGGCATAAGTACCTGCCTTGAACCTGTTTTTCCGTGGACAACTACCGATACTCCTCTATCCATTTGGTTCAAGTGTCCGACTTTCATGTTAAGAAACTCCCCGACTCTGAATCCTCCATCGAAAAGTGTCATAAGAATCGCCTTGTCGCGGGAGTTTTTGCACTCATCAATCATTCTCTTGACCTTCTCCTTTTCGGGGAGGTTCTTCGGAAGCTTGTTCGCATCCTTTCCAACCGAAGTGTCGATATTCTTGACTATATCGGGGTACTCCTGACTCTTCCAGCTGTAGTTTTCCATCTCATCTCTGTTGATCCACCTAAAGAACTTCTTCAGGGTCAAAAGATAATCGTGCTTGGTCCACTCAGAGTAATCTTCTTGCTCTATTCTCGCCTGAAGCTCCTTCACATCCTCTCGATCCATTTCTTCAAAGGCCCTGCTCACCCACTGTGCAACCTTTGAAATCCTTATAAGATAGTAGTATCTACGGTCTATCTTTATGGATCTGACTGCTTCAAGATGTTCGTTAAATCCCTTGATTAGCTCGGCATTTTCCTGAGATATTTTTGAACTCTCATCGACCCTCTCAAGAATCCTTTCTACGGCCCGTCTTTTGTTGTGAATGTCCCTCTCATCTACCATACAATAAACCTGTGAGAGGCCGAATAAAACCAAGAAGGCATTAGTAGTTGAATAGGAAGTGCCGGCGGAGGGCATTCGGAAGTCAACTACTAATGCCCTAGTTAAAACGGCCTCTATTTCAAAATATTTCTAAATAAAATGGTATTTCAGGATTTAAATATTTAAAAAGCTCTCGAGAAGGGGATGAAACATCTTTCTACTCCCTGTTTAGTCTTCTATCCATTATGTCCTTGTACTTGGAATCGTCTTTTCGGGGGGAGGAATGTAGAAGAGATCTTCTCAACCTGTCAAACTTTGAATCGCGATCATGAAGCTCGGCCCCCTCTTTCTCATCCCTATCTAATGGCCCCCATTCCAACGCGTAGCTGTCCTCCAAGGGTTCTATTTCTATCCTCTGATTTTCGTCTCTCTCAAGAATTCTATCAACCAAATAGGGAACGTCCTCCTTATCCAGACCCTCCAATGAACTTTTCGAACTTTCATATTCTTCCATAATATCATCCTATATTCAGTGCCTCCACTGCTATTCTCATGATAAGCAGAACCCAGCCGACGCAGACCAGGAACCAGAGTATCTTCTTCGAAAACTCGGTCACGGCCAAGAAAACTGTCAAGATTACAAGAATTCCGACTGAGGTCTCGAGGTCCGACGGTAGTGGGAAGCCGAGAAGCTTCTCAAAGAAATCGGCGGTCCATCCGCCTAACGTCTCTCCGAGTTCCTGAATCAGCCCGATTAGGCTGTCTATGGTCCTCTCCGTGGTCGGGGCCGTTATGTTGTCCGGCATCTATACCAAGTCCTCCAGCTCCTCGACCCTTTTCTCTAATTCTTTTGTATCGTCCCTCTGCAGGATGTAGAAAAATATTACCGTAAGGAAAATCGCTATGTCGGAGATCCTCAGTCTCGTGATGGCGCCCTCGGCCCTCACCGAGATTGCAGCCAAGCCTACGATGATGACTCCAAGGACAACCGGGACGGGCTTCAGCTTCTTAATCCTCATCACCTCCAAACGTGAGGTCAAGCTCCTCTATCACGCTCTCCACGACCTCTGCGGTTAGCTTTCCTCTGCCTTCATCCTCAGCGGCTCTGGCGGAAATTTCCAGCAGGGTTAGCGCAAGCTTGCAGTCACCTCCACTCTCCGCGGCCGCCTGCGCTATCCTCTGGATGGACCCCTCGGTCCAGGAGCCCTCCCTGAAGGCCTTTTTGGCCCTCTCATTCAGGATATCGCTGATTTCCTCCTCGGAGTAGGCGCCGAACCTGACCGTCACCGGGACCAGCCTGGACCTGACCTGTCTCTTCATCTTTCGCAGGTTCTCCCTGTCCTTAGCCACCAAAATCAGCGAGAGGCCCTTCCCCACGAGCTCGC
Source organism: uncultured Thermococci archaeon (assembly GCA_964398955.1). GTDB lineage: Archaea > Methanobacteriota_B > Thermococci > Thermococcales > CAYNOZ01 > CAYNOZ01. Next base: position 8,144 of record CAYNOZ010000057.1, read on the forward strand.
CCAGAGTGTAGAGCGCCCCCACGTTTGCGTTGGGGTAGCCGAAGCTATCGAGGGCGACAATCAGGTTGCCCTTCCTGACCAGCCTCTCGACCTTCTCGTAGAGGGTGTCCACGGGCTTGCCCTTCCTCGGAACCGGCACCCCCAGCTCGATCAGTGTCTTGGCCAGAATCGCGGTTTTGGTCCTGTACTCCCAGCAGTCCAGGTAAACTGTGCTTGCCGTGGTGCTATCCTCGAGGTCCTGAAGGAGCCTTCTGACGCAGGTGGTCTTGCCCGAACCGGTCGGCCCGTAAACCAGGAGGACGTTTGACCTCTCGCTCACCGGGAGGAGGAACCTCTCCATCTGGTCAAGCTCGTTCTTCCTGTTCGTTAGATTTTCCGGAACGTGGTTGGAACTCAGATAGCTTTCGCGAAGAATAATCTCGTCATTTTTCATGGAGAAATCTGGAAGAACATGGCCCTTTAAGCTGAGGATAGGGTGTAGTGTTCCGGTTGAACTTCGAAAAATGTAGTGCCTAAAAATTATTTACTCGGCCATTTTCTTGAACTTTTCAAGAAGCTCCTTGTTCTCCCTGAACAGCTTCACCATCTCCATCATCTCGCCCATCTCGTCCAGCAGCTCCGGCCTATTAGCAGCAAGCCTCGAGAAATCGCCTCCGACCTCCTCTTCCTCCTTCTGGAGTTCAATAACCGCTTCCTTGTCTAGGGCCATCGAGCAGCTCGGGCAGAACTTGGCAGTGGGCTCTATCCCTTCCTCCCCACACCTCGGGCAAGTTTTCGGCTCCAAAGGCCCGCCTTCTTCCTTTTCCTCCTCGTCCAGAAGGTCATGCTTCTCGAGTATCTTTTTCTCAACGTCGGCTCCGCTCATGTGCATGTAGACCGAGGCCATGTCAGAGTTTCTGGTCCAGCCCATTATTATCTTCATGTCCTGCTCGGAGTACCCCTCCTTGGCCAGCTGGGTCGCCCTCGAGTGGCGGAAAAGGTGGGGGTATATGTTCTTGCTTATATCGGCCCTCTCAGCCAGAAGGTCGAGCCTGTCCCTGAGGCCGTAATGGCTAAATCTCTCTCCGTAGTTCTTTGGGCCCAGGCTTATCCAGAGGGGTGCCTCCGGGTCGTTTTTGTCGGGGTGGTTCTCGATCCAAGTCTGCAGGTAGGGGGTGCTCTCTATCAGGCGTATCCTCCGGGTTCCCGTCTTCAGGGCCCCCTCGTCCGGGTTCAGCCGAACCACCGCCCCGTACTGATCGAACTCCACATTCTTTATGTTCAGCCCCAAGAACTCTCCGACCCTGCATCCCGACTCGTAGAGAACTGAAACAAGGGCCCTGTCTCGGGGGTGGTCGCAGGCCTCGATCATGCTCTTGACTTCCTCGGGCGATAGCAGCTGGTCCGGGTGCATCTCGTTGGACCTGGGGGAGGTGGTGTTCATCCACCCCGTCTTCTCCGGCTCCTCGCCGTCGTTCAGCCACTTGTAGAACGTCTTGACTGCGAGCTTCTTCCTGCTGATAGTGGCCTCCTTGTATCCCTTGTCCATGAGTTCGCTGGCCCACTCCTCAAGATTCTCCTTTTCAAGCTCATCCAGCGGAAGGTCCGAAAAACGGTTTGCCAGCCTTTTTAAGGGTACGAGGTCCGACAGAACTGTGTTCCAGGACTTGCCTGAGGCCCTCCGGCTCCTTAGAAAACTGTTCAGAAGATCCCGGCTCTCGGGGTTCTCGACGCACTCTATATGGCCCCTGGCCTTCTCCTTCTGTGACTTTGCCATGTCGGTTTTCTCTATACCGGGTTTTCCTGTTAAACTTTCGGGTACGACTTGGGGTTTAATCCCACACCACGCAACACGATCTGGGACTGGGTAGCCGGTTAGGTAAATCAAAGGACCTTTCCC
>CAYNOZ010000058.1:0-9865 GCA_964398955.1 uncultured Thermococci archaeon
TTCTTATAATATCACTTTTAAAATATGAAAAAGGCAACAATAATTATAAATATATCATATGAGAGATCCTTAAAGCGTTAAATTCATACTTAACCAGATTACTATCCTTAATCTATGATTTAATAATTCAATTGTTATGATTGATTCAAACTTATTACCTATAATAAAGATTTGTAGAAGGAAATATTTCAAGCTTTAAGATAAATTCGAGTTTTTACAATAAACTTTATAATAACTCCCATTATAAATTGGTTGGTGAGAAAGTGAATTTCATCCAGTGGATCAACAATAACCAAATGATATTTATCTTAGTTGGAGTAATAATCGCATTTTGGGTCATTCTTTATTCTATTTACGGAAGAAAAGACCGTAGCGATAATAAAAACCAAAGTGTATTCAGGAAAGAATTTGAATTTGAGGAATCCGATTCTTCTGAAAAAGAAGAAGTAGAAGAAGGTTTAGAAGTTGATTTTTTAGTAGCTATGTACAGAACAAAAAGTTTAATCGGCTTTATAGAAAATTTAACTGAAAAACTCAAATGGTTTTGGAATGCTTATTTTACTATAGGAATATTCGTAGGTATCGGCGGAATGTTTTATGTATTCTACTTCCTAGGAAAGAATGCTTTCTCTATAGTATCAACAGAAGGCGGAGGAGCTCAAGGAGTTCAACTAATCATACCAGGAATTACAACTCCCCTAGCAGCTGGTTTAATCGGGATTATGACAGTTATGTTTGTACATGAATTATCACATGGAATAGCTGCAAGAACTGATAAGTTAAACTTAAAATCAGTCGGGTTATTACTGTTAGTTGTTATCCCAGGAGCATTTGTAGAACCAGATGAAGAAGAACTAAAAAGCTCTAAACTACTAACAAAGCTCAAAGTATATGCAGCCGGTTCTTTCACCAATATAGTTATAGGATTAATAATTTCACTTTTACTCTTACCAACATTATCCCCACTTCTAGCACAACCAGATGGAATCCAAATTAGCGGTACTATAGAAGGGGAAGGAGCATACGGAAAACTCCAAGAAGGAGATGTAATAGTCAACATAAATGGAGAAGAAACTCTATCTTATAATCAGTTCAGAGATGTGTTAACTAACACAGAACCTGGAGATGAGGTCTTAGTTAAAGTGAGAAGAGATGGAGAATTAAAAGAATTTAACATTGTTTTAGGTGAGAATCCGAACTCTGAAGGAGGCTTTTTAGGAGTTCAATTAGGTGGAAGGTACCAAAAATATGATCAAAAATTCCCACTTGCAATCAATATACTAATCATTTTAAACTGGATTGGAATATTAAACCTAGGAATCGGATTAATGAACTTATTCCCATTAATGCCTTTAGATGGGGGAAAAATAGTATTAGAAATATCAAAGAAATTTACAAATGAAAGAATAGCTAAGGGAATCACTTATACACTTTCAATAGTTGGAGCTGTCCTTTTACTCTTAAATATATTCCCAGGATTCTAATTTCCCAAATTTTTTCATTCAATCATTTAGGTGTGAAGGACCTCACAGCAAGGTGTGAGGTTCTCTCCCTTATCCTATTATAGATCCATCCACCATGGTAATGATCGTGAATGGGGGAGTCCATACTACCTTCAATAAGGAAAGACATAAGAATCTTCTAAAACTTTACAAAGAATTAATTTCTATCTATTACGTTCTTTAGTTTTTCAAAATCTTTGTCTAATTTTTCTTTCATTGATCTTTGATATAGGACTACGGCTGGATGGTAAAGTGGTATTATCTCCATAGTTCCAAATAATGTGTTTACTTTATGAGTTGTTCCATGATCCTCACTAATTTTCCCATATGATATTTCATATTTGCTTAAGATGTATTCCATTGCAAATCTTCCTAAAGGGGCTAAAACTTTAGGTTTTATTTTATCAATTTGTTTATCTAAATAAGGTACGCAAGCTTTGATTTCTTTATTAGTAGGGTCTCGATTTTCTGGGGGTCTATGCTTCACTATATTTGATATAAATACTTCCTTTCTTTCTAATCCTATGTTTTCTAGTAATTCGTCTAGTATTTTTCCCGCCCTACCTACAAACGGTTTCCCTTCTTTATCTTCATTTTTTCCTGGAGCTTCACCAACAAACATTATTTCGGCGGAGTAATCTCCAGATCCTGGAACGGCTTTATTCGCATTTTTATATAGAGAACATTTTTTGCAGTTTCTGATTTCTTGCTCTAATTCTTCCATTTTCATTCAAACTCCTTTTTATCTCTAATTTGTTCTAATACGTAATTTCTTATTTCTTGATTTTCCGGTAGATCTTTTATGACCTTTCCATCTTCTATAACTTTTTTTAGTAGTGGCTTATAATCTCCATCACATTCACATTCAGGTTTTTCCTCTTCTAGAGTTACTAATCTCTTTTTACATTCTTCGCAATCACAATTGCATTGCCATACTTGCTTTTCCCCACTGTACTTGCCTCTTTTTGCTGAAAAGTTTCCATCTACCTCAACTAAGTCTAATGCGAAGTCTACAGATGGGGCGGTGCTTATTGAGGATCCTACTCCAAAGGCATCTGCTATTTCATTATATTGTCTTAAATCTTCTTCATTTAGTCCACCGGAAAGAAAAATACTTATATCTTCATATCCTCTTATTTTTAGTTCCCATTTAACTTCTTTTATTATTTCCTCAAAGTTTCCTCTTCTGGAAGAAGGAGTATCTAACCTTACCCCTTCTAGATTGTCAACTGCTTTCACAGCTCTTATTGCCTCATCTTTTTCATCTGAGTATGTATCAACTAAAACCACTCTAGGAACATTCTCTGGAATTATTTCATCGAAGTCTTTCCATGCCTCCTCTTGGTTACCTGTTAATATTATAAGAGCGTGAGGAATAGTTCCTATTGGTTCTTCGTTTATCATTTTAGCTCCAAGTTCTCCTGAAACCCCATCACATCCTCCTATGAATGCTGAACGATCTATCATAGGTGAAATAGCCGGATGTACATGTCTTATCCCGAAACTGTATACTGGCTTAAAATCAGCTGCAATCTTACATCTAGCAGCTGATGTTGTAACTCCAGTGGATTGGCTTAATAAACCTAAAAGTGCGGTTTCATGGACTCCAAAATCTTCATAATTTCCTTCAATTCTGATTACGGGTTCTTTAGGTCCGAATAATGTGCCTTCGTCCATAGCATATACATCAACAGGTTCTCCTTCTAATAGATTTATTACTTCTTCTATCCCGGAAATAACTCCCCAATCCCAATCATTTGGTAAAGATCCTGATGTTACTTCTGCAACTACTTTTTTATCAATATCTTTTTCTTCTACAATTTGTTTAGTCCGATCAAAATAAACATCAGTCACTTTACCCTCTTTAATTTCATCTGAATGAGCTATATAAAACACATTAAAACCTCACATTATCTGATTATAATCAAAAGGTAGATCGGATTTCTTTCCATCCTCAATACTATTTAATTCTTTTCTGTAAGCTTCAAGCGTTAAATTTTCTTTTCCAAGATACTCTGCTGCCGTCATAACTCCATCCGATCGAAGGTTTTTTAGTTTATTCCTAAAATTCTTGTCCCTTACCAGATGATGATCAATTATGATCTTAGCATTTGTTTGATCAAGTATTATTTTAATATTTCGAAAACCTTTCTCGATAACAGACTCTTCAACTTTAAAACCTTCCAGATAAGTGGGAGGGCCTCCAGTAATTAGGTAATCTGGATCTTCCTGAATTATCCATTCTCTCGCCTTTTCAGTAATCGGGCCTTGAACATCTGAAGCATGAATTATTTTTTCATTATTATGCTCTATAGAGCACATAAGAACATAACCCATTTTTGTATCTTCTTCTCCATGAAAAACTGGTTCAGAAAATTTGATCAAAGTATCATCAAATTCAAATTTCTTTCTATCAGCATATTCAAGTTCAACATCTAAATCATTTAAAAATTCTTCAAACTTATAATTACGCTTTTTTTGACTGTAATTAATCTTATCTTCCGGACTTTTAACCAAAAGAGTTTTATCAGAGTAAATATCTTCGTTAGTGAAGAAATGATCAAAGTGATAATGGGAAATAGTAAGAATATTAGATCTCTTAGTATAATTTTTTATTTTGGATTCTAAAAAATCTAACCTCCTATTTTCAATATCAGTTGGAGGCAAACCATATCTTTTAGGGGCTAATGATGCTCCTGGATCTATAGTGATTCTTACATCAGTTTCAACAAATGTAGCCATTGAACGAACTCCTAAACTCTCAAAGGCTATTGGAACAACTTTGATAATATCACCATAACAATATCTTAACTCCTTTTCAGATTAATAATATTACCTGTAAGCTAATAGAAGTCAATTTAAAAATATAAAAGTTTTCAAATCATTAAATTTCTTAAATTAAATTACTCTAGCTCCTCTGTAATCAATTTCTGAAACTATTGGTCCGAATTCTGGTCCATATCTATTAAGTACGTCAGAGACTTTTTTAACGTTATCTTTTGATACAAATCCAAAAACACTTTTTCCCAGCATTATCATAGACGGATTAATTCTCATTACCTTATCTAATTCTCTGAAAATATTATCTATAGGGTTTTCAATTAGATTTACTTCTTCAACAAATTCTCGAGAATATTTCATCAAACTTTTTAAATTTGGTGAATTAATAATTTGTTTAATTTTCTTCTTAGATACAGTTTGAATTTTATTTGTTTTTGTCTCATTATTTAATATCTTAGAAGTATCCAAGTTACCATAAGATGCTGAAACTACTTTCCAATCATCATTAACAATTAAGTTATCAACCCATCCATAACCAGGAGCTCCTTCCTTTCTTCTAACCTCAATTCCTCCTACTATTTGAGGATAAACATCACCGAGACCACCACCATGGATTACTTCTTTTCTATGTGCAATCCTAGATGCATCATGAAGAGTTTTATTTTTTAAATAACCTAAGCAGATTGACGTGCCTAAAGAACCAGCAGCGCTAGAACCGTAACCCGAACTAGTTGGAATATTGAAATTCTGTTTAATTAGGATCTTCTTGCCAATAATATCAGAATATTCTTTTGCAACTTCATAAGTTATTTTAGCTTTCTCCTTAGGAATCTTTTCTCCATTTTGAAAAATCTGTATACCATTACCATGAACTAATTCTACGCTTACCTCATATCCATGCGATATTGATACTCCTGCACCTCTGCTTCCTGCCTTCAAAGGGTTTTCATCCATAACTGGAAAGAAAAGAGAAGTTATGTGGCCTGGTACAAAAACTTTCATATTTTTTCCTATTTGAATATTCTTAGAAGACCTTAATTTCGTCAGCTATAATTCTTTCAGTTAATTCTTCTATGTTCTCTAGTTTACTGGCTGCAATATCTTCTATATCATCTTTTATTATGTTCAAATTGTCAGCTGAAGCATTTATACTCAAAATTAGTGGATTTTTTATAGGTCTTCCGATTTGTCCAAGAGTTCTGACATGTACTTTATTTAAATCTTCAATTTTGTTATCTAATGTTTTTGCTAAGTCCATAGAGAAAACGTTGTAGAGCTTTCCTACATGCCCTTTAGGATTTTTACCTGCAGCTGCTTCTAATGACATTGGTCTATTAGGGGTTATTAAACCATTTACACGATTTCCTCTTCCCACAGAACCATCATCTCCAGCTTCGGCACTTGTTCCGGTCACTGTAATATAGTAGAGATCGTTTTCATATTCATCAGCGTGATTGACATATACTTCAATATCTCTTTCAGTATATTGATGAGCTATTTTCTTCACTTCTGAATTAACTTCATTAACCACATTAATGTACTCATCAGGGTCTTCTATGTATGAATCTACCATTGCAGATGCTACAGTAATTTTAATATTGTCATCCCTTCTAAGTCCCATAACTTTAACGTCTTCACCAACATAAGGATGTTTTTCTTTAAATTCTGATGAATTTAAAGTGTTTTCAACATTTTTAACGATGGTTTCAGTTTCTGATAATGGAGCATACCCTACTCCAAATGAAGTGTCATTGGATAGAATATCATCTTCACTATACAATCCTGTTAAGTCTTGTGATCCTTTTTGAATCCTACAGTCTATATCAATATGTTTTTCAGGATCAATATTTTGAACAGTATTTTCTAAATATTCCATAGCTGCTTCTTCTGCTATTTTATGTGTTGGAATTTTTTGTTCCTCTAATTCGTTATTAGCTCTCCCTGATAAAAGTATGAAGATAGGTTCCTTCATCTCTCCTCCGCCGAATTCTGGTTCTGATCTTCCACCTACTATCTGTACTTGATCTGTGTTATGATGTAATATGTTTCCAAATCTATCTTTATATTCTTTTGAAAGTTTTTTACTTATTGCCTCTCCGATTCCATCAGAAAGAGAATCAGGGTGTCCGATTCCTTTCCTTTCCACTAGTTCAACTTCTCTTTTCTCTATAGGTAAAGTGTGATTTTTATCGATTTCTATGTTCAATGATTCTTGGTTCATTTTACCACTTATAAATGGTGATTGAAAAACTTTATATATTTTTTGGAGTAATTATTACTGTGGGGAATATTAATAATGATTTCCTCTCAACTAGAAGAGATCAAAATAGACGATATTAAAAGAACTAGAAAAGAATTAAACTTAACCCAAAATGAACTAGCTAAAATTTCAAATCTTTCCCAATCCTATCTTGCAAAATTAGAAAACAAAAAGGTAGATCCAAAAGTTTCTACATTAAATAAGATAATAAAAGCATTAAAAAAGAAAGAAAACAAAGATCTAAAGGCAAAAGACATAATGACAAACCCATTAATATCTATTGATCCTTACCAAAACGTAAAATCAGCAATAGTAAAATTCAAGGAAAATAACATTTCCCAAATGCCTGTAATACAGAATGATGAAATCGTAGGAAGTATCACAGAGAAACAACTTGTTAAAAGATCATTAAAAGAACCAATTTTAGAAAAAAAAGTAAAAGAAGTAATGAGAGAACCATTACCCTCTATACCAGAAAAAATTAGTGTAAAAAAAGCAAGAAACCTATTAAAAGATGAAATTGGAATAATAGTAAAATCAGATGATAAACCAATCGGAATAATAACTAGAACAGACATATTATATAAAAGCTCAAACAAGTCAACTACCCCGCCCTAAAGGACGAGGTCTTACCCAACCACTAAGATAAATTTAAAAGGTGAGGGAGTTAATGTAAAATATGATAGAAGATCCATTTTCTATTATAAAAAAAAATTACAAGAAAAGCGTGAGGCAGATTAGGTCCTTCCCAGAAGAAGGAGAAGAAAAACAGAATTATGTGGAAAATTCTGAAAAGTTTATAAAATACATTAATGAAGCCAATAGGGTTCTGATTGTCGGTACAGGGAGACAAGAGGAAATTGCTGATTTTGTTACTAGAATACTGAAAGCAAGTGATAAAAATGTTAGATGCTCTAAAGATCCATCCTATCCTCAAGAATACAAAGCAGATGATTTGATAATTGCTCTCTCATCAAGCGGATCAACTAAACGTACATTGCATTTTACAAAACCGGCTTATAAGGGAATTGGTCCTTCAACTCCTGTAATAGGTATAACCACTAATCCTAATTCTCCTTTAGGCGAAATAACTGAAAAAACTGGTGGTTTTACGATTAAAATACCAGGTAAAAGTAAGAAGGACATTAACAAGAGATATCAGAAAAGACAATTCCTTGGTCAGCATGATCCTCTCAGTTTATCAGGTACATCAGGAGAATTATACACCTTAGAATTTATGTTAGATTCAATAGGGAGTGCAGTAACTAAAAAACCTGTAATGGAGTATCATAAAAATCTATGGAAAAAAGTCGAAGATTTTGAACCTAATGAATCCAAACTTAGGCAAATGTTCGAATTATTCCCTGACATGATAGACTATTCAGGAGGAAAATCTGACGCCGGTAAAATTGTTATAGGGGGATTAGGCTTATCTGGTGTTATATCCCGATTCTTCACTATTAGATTATCACACTGTGCAATAGGTGAAAAAGAGAGAAGAGTTTATTATTACAAAGATAAAGGAGTAACTTCAATGAAGGAGGGGGATTTAACTTTACTTATCTCTGGATCAGGACAAGATTTCTGGGCAGATGCTGTTAAAAATATTAAGGGCAATATAGCATCTATTACTGGTTTTCCTGACACGCCACTTTCCAAAGGATCTGACTTAAACATAGAAGTGCCTGGAAGAGAGGAAACTTATAAAGATCCTTACAAAGTAGAAAATGCTCCAAGAGATCCTTCTGAAGCCTTATTTGAACTTAGAACATTGTTTTTAAATGAAAACTTTATATATTCATTAGTCAAAGCAGAGGATATACCAATAAAGGATATTGAAAGTAAACATCCTGATCTAACATAATCTTAATGGAAATAAAAACTAAAACAGATCTTTATTTCTTAATAAAAATTATTATTAATTTTTTATTGATTAAATGTTTTGTTTTAAAATTTTATCTTGTCTTAAAACTCAAAAGAATTTTAAATATTAATACTGAATTAAAGGTGTGAAAAGGAATGGTAGACGTTTGGATATTGGCGGAATCTCTAGCGTTAATTTTGTTGCTAGGGGGTTCAGCTTTTTTTTCAAGTTCTGAAACAGCATTATTCAGGCTAAGCAAGCATAGAGTGCACCAATTAGTTGAGAGAGGGGAAAAAAACGCAGATAGTGTTAAGGAGCTTAAAGATAACCCTAACAAGATGCTAATTACTATTTTAATTGGTAATAATTTAGTCAATATTGCTGCATCCTCAATAGCGACTAAGTTAGCTATCGATTTATTTGGAAATGCAGGTGTAGGAATTGCCACAGGAGTTATGACCTTTTTAATTCTTTTATTTGGTGAGATAACCCCTAAATCTTATGCTGTAGAAAATACTGAAAAATACTCCCTTAAAGTTGCTAAAACTATAAAATTAATTTCAAAAATACTTTATCCAGTAATTAAAATTTTAAACTTCTTATCAAAAATATTATACAAATTGGCCGGTGCTGAACTAGCCCAATCCAAACCTTATATCACTGAAGAAGAAATCAAGAGCATGGTAAAAATTGGGGAGAAAGAAGGAGTCGTGGAAAAAGATGAAAAGGAAATGATTCAATCAATTTTCAAATTTAGCGATACTATAGTGAGAGAAGAAATGATACCAAGAGTGGATATGGTAAGTCTCCCTATTGATTCAAATGTAGAAGAAGCCTTAAAAATAGCTGAAGAATCTGGATACTCTAGAATACCAGTTTATGAAGATAAAATTGATAATATAAAAGGTATATTGTATACTAAAGATCTTTTAATGGCTCTTAGACAGAACAAAGAGGAATCAATAAATCTTAAAGAACTAATCAGATCCCCAATATTTGTACCTGAAACTAAAAAGATAGATGAATTACTAAAGGTTCTTCAAAGGGAAAGAACTCATATGGCAATAGTAATTGACGAGTTCGGAGGAGTTGAAGGTATAATCACTTTAGAAGATGTCTTAGAAGAGATAGTAGGGGAAATATTCGATGAATATGATGAAGGGGTAGAACCAATTGAAAAAATAAAAGACGAAGAATATCTAATAGACGCTAAAATGAATGTAGATGATGTTAATGAAGATCTTGACATAAAAATTCCGGAAAGAGAATACGAAACAATAAGCGGATTCATATTAAGCCAATTGGGGAGAACAGCAGAAGAAGGAGACGAAATAGAATACGAAAATCTTAAAATAACCATAGAATCTGTTAAAGAAAACCAAATCCTTAAAGTCCGTATAAAAACAAAAAATCCAAAAGAAAAAGAACAAAATAAAGGGGAATCTTAGTCAACTACCC